>CAMWLB010000214.1 GCA_947174985.1 uncultured Lachnospiraceae bacterium
CCGGCAAAACCACAGACAAAATACAGACCGAAAATCGCCGCGCCATTCCCTGAGAGGAGGATGGAAACGGCAAGCAAAATGGTTCCTGCGCAAATACCGATGTGCAGATTGGAAAAAAGCGTGAGAAACACAAAGACCGCCAGATAAGGCCAGCCGGCCGCCGGCAGATACGCAATTGCAAACGCAAACGCCAGACAAATCAAATAGACTGCCATAAAGCGAAGCATATGCTCTCCGTTGTCATATTCGAAAAGTCTGCCTGCCTTTGCCTGCGCTATAAAAAGCAGCACGGTAAAAACGCCGATGCCGCTCATCACCATATTGCGAATAATGTCCGCACCGTCAAGCCCTTTCAGATAGCTGAATGCACACACCGAAAACACGGTGGCAGAAAACATGACTGCTGCCGACAGGCATATATTTTTTCCGTATTTCAGTTTATCTTTTGCCATTTTTGCCATTTTTCCGGTTTTCCCTGTTTTTCATTTTGTCCTGATGACGCTTTTCGTTTTCTTCGTAATCATCGTATGCCTTTACAATCTTCTGTACGAGGGGATGTCTTACCACATCGCGGCTTGTCAGATTACAAAACGCAATGTCCTCTATATTTTTCAGCACCCTCGCCGCTACGTCAAGCCCTGAGCGGGTTCCCTGCGGCAAATCCTTCTGGGAAGCATCTCCCGTCACAATCACCTTGGAGCCAAAACCGATTCGGGTTAAAAACATCTTCATCTGCGCCGGCGTGGTATTCTGCGCCTCATCTAAAATAATATAGGCGTTGTCCAGCGTGCGCCCACGCATATAGGCAAGAGGCGCAACCTCTATCAGCCCCTTCTCCATATTTTTGGCAAAGCTCTCCGGTCCCATAATCTGATGCAAGGCATCATAGAGCGGACGAAGATACGGATCCACCTTGCTCTGCAAATCGCCGGGCAGAAAGCCCAGCTTTTCCCCTGCTTCTATAGCCGGTCTTGTCAGGATGATACGGCTCACCTCGTCGCTTTTGAAAGCGGTTATCGCCATTGCCATCGCCAGATAGGTTTTTCCCGTTCCGGCAGGACCAAGGCCAAATACAATCATATTGTTCCTGATGGCGTCTACATACTGTTTCTGTCCCAGCGTTTTGGGCTTAATCGGTTTGCCGCTTATGGTATGGCATATTACCTCCTTGTCGATTTCTACAAGGCTTTCTTCTTTTTCTTCCTGTCCTAAACTGATTGCGTAATCCACTTTCTGCTCCTCTATCTCGCTGCCGCGGGCGGAGACCTCAGAAAGCTGCGACAGTATGCTGACGCACCGCTTTACCTGCGCTTCTTCTCCTGTTACCCTGACCGCTCCGTTCCTGTCCACAATGGTTACCTGAAAGTCCGTCTCCAGCTTTTTCAAATACCTGTCATTCTGCCCGAAAATTTTCTGCATATGCTCTGCGGGCATATCCATGGTATAGGTTGTTACACTCATTCTATTACTCCGATTCCGTAGTTTGGGCAGGCGGTTCCCCCTCTGTTACCGTAAAAGGAAGCTCTGTGCCGATTTTTTCACGCACTGTCAGTTCTCCCTCCAATATCCAGATACCGCTGCCAGTATCTATTTTAACATTTTTTTCAATAATTTGTACCCCTTTTTCCTCTAAATCCGAAAGAAATATCAAATATTTTTCTTTTAACAGCGCTTCCGCCTCCTCGAGCGTATAGGCGCGCTCCGTATTCTGGTATTCCCGATAGGTATAAGTGCCAAACGAAAAAGGAAGCGTCAGCCCTTCAAGCGGACTGATTTTCTGCGTCTGAATCACCGTATCATAGTAGGTAAAATGGGGTGCACCGCCGAATATAATATCTTTTCCGCCCACCGTAATATAATATTTTTTCACTTCTCTTCCGGTATATACTTTTTCTATGTAATAAAACGGCAGTACCTCGTAGACAGGGCGGATTCTCTCCACATAGATATCTGCATCCGAACGGGTATACTGGTAATGGCGTATGGTGGCATCTTCGTTATAGACCGGTACTCTGCCGGAAACCAGAAGCGTTCCCATTTCCACGCTGTCCCCGATTTTCACCATGGGCACGCCGGAACGGACAATCATGGATACGATAACGCCTTCCTTTTCCGCGTACAAATCAGAAGTTATGTCCTCCTGTATGGGGGATAATATGGCATCGCTTTCCTTTACCGATATAATCAGACTTGTGCCTGACAGCTTAACGGAAGTCCAGGTTATCTCCCCAAACTCTCTTCTTATATCCTTCTCAAGCTGCTCGATATCCACGCTGCCGCTTCTGACTCCCACATAAACCCCGTTTTCCTTGAGAAAATCCGTGAACACTTCATCGGTAATGGCAACATTGCCGTCAATCTTTATTTCCCAGATATAGAGGGATGACCAGAACCAGAAGAGACAGGCGGCGCACAACCCCACGATAAAGACCTTGCGGGCAAATATCTTCGGTATCAAAAAGGGCAGTCCAAATCTTTTCAGAATGACTACCCTGGTTTTGGTTTTCCGTGCAATGCTTTTTAACTGTCTGAAACCGGCGAGACTGATACACATATAGTAAGTGTCCCCGTCCCGCCTGATGTCCCACAACAGAATATTCTTGTTGCTGCACAGATTTAAAAACCGTTCGGGGGCAAATCCCCAGATTTTAATCTGCACGTAACCTCTTATAAATTTCAGTATTCCAATCACAGACAACGCTCCTTATTCGAATATTACACTCGTAATACATCCTCCGATTTTCATGTCTTCATTGGTATAATATTCAATCACAAGTCCCGTGCCTGTAAATCTCACCTGTCCCGTTTTGGTCTGCAGCAGAATACAGGTATCGGTATACTCCAGTATGCCCCTGTAATTTTCTATAAAGGCTTCCCTGTTTCCCGTCATGGACAGCATAAATGCCCCCATCATCATATCTTTGGGAAGTTTTAAGGATTCCACAAGCAGTTCTTTTCTTGATTCTTTTTGTACAGCAGTGTTTTTCAGCATTTTCTTTTTCATACTATACTATATTCTGCCGCCCGCCCGCTGATACCTGTCTTTTTCTGCCTGAGTGAAAACCTTCATACCCTGCTGTTTCCGTTACAGAAAATCAGCTTACCACACCTTTTATCAGGCTTCTCTTTTCCGGCTCTTCTTCCGTTATCCGGTAAGCGCGCAAAAGCCGTTCTGCCGCCACTTCCAGTTTTTTGCCGTCATTTGCATGCAGGATGGCCAGCGTATCCCCCGAAAGAACACTGTCTCCCACCTTTTTCTGCAACATGATTCCCACGGAAAGGTCTATACTGCTTTCCTTGGTCTCCCTGCCGCCGCCTAAAAGCAGGGAACAGATGCCGACCTCTTCACATTCGATATGTCCTACAAAGCCATCCCTATCGGCTTTGATTTCTTTTTCAAGGGAAGCTTTTGGCAAAAGCGACGTATCATAGACTGCCGCAGAATCGCCGCCCTGCGCTTCCACAAATTCCGCCAGTTTTCGCAGCGCGCTGCCATCCTCTATCACGGCAAGCAGTTTCTTTCTTGCCTCTTCTTCTGTTTCTGCTTTTTTGCCCAAAAGCAGCATCTGTGTGCCGAGTGTCAGGCAAAGCTCCACAAAATCTGCAGGCCCTCTGCCCTGAAGCGTTTCAATTGCCTCCTTCACCTCAAGCGCATTACCGACCGCAAAGCCTAAGGGCTGATCCATATCCGATACGACCGCAACGCACTTTTTGCCCGCGCCGTTTCCAATCTTAACCATCTCCCTTGCAAGAGCAAAGGAATCCTTCTCCGTTTTCATAAACGCGCCGCTTCCTGTCTTCACATCAAGCACAATAGCGTCAGCGCCCGCCGCCAGCTTTTTACTCATAATAGAGCTTGCAATCAGGGACATATTGTCCACAGTCGCCGTCACATCCCTGAGCGCATAGAGCTTTTTATCCGCAGGCGCCAAATCCGCAGTCTGTCCCATAATGGAGATATTGATGCGGTTTACATTCTCGATAAAGTTCTGTGCGGAAATGCTTGTGGAAAAACCGGAAAAGCTTTCCAGCTTGTCAATCGTACCTCCGGTATGCCCAAGCCCCCTGCCGCTCATCTTTGCCACAGGAATACCGCAGGCGGCTGCCATGGGCGCAAGCGCCAGAGAAGTCTTGTCCCCAACGCCGCCGGTGGAATGTTTATCCACCTTAATCCCATCGATTGCCTTTAAATTCAGCACTTCCCCGCTGTCACGCATTGCCATGGTAAGGGACAGGGTTTCCTCCTCGTTCATGCCCTGAAAATAAATTGCCATCATCATGGCCGACATCTGGTAGTCCGGTATGCGTCCGTTTGTATAACCCTCCACCATAAATCCGATTTCTTCGCCTGTAAGCGTCCCGCCGTTTCTTTTTTTGACAATTAAATCACTCATTCTCATATTCATACGCTTTTACCCCTTAATCCACGGATTTTAAAGACTCCGCCATATTGATACGGTTTAACTTGCCCGTCATCATTCTGTTGACAAGCCACGCAAATACAAAGGTCAAAATAATGCTGTAAAGATAACTGGTCCACTGAATATGGACGTCAAAGGACACCATATCAATTTTTGCCTCCTGCATGACAAACGCATGCAATAGTTTTCCCAAAAACAATCCTGCCACGCAGCCGATACCTGCCAGTACTGTATTTTCCCGAAATACGTACTTTGCCGTTTCTCTTTGATAAAAACCCAGTACCTTTATGGTTGCAATTTCGCGGAGACGCTCCGTGATATTGATGTTGTTTAGATTGTACAGCACAATAAAAGCCAGCGCCGCAGCGCACAAGATAATCACAACCACCACATAATCCAGATTACCCATCATACTGGTAAACCGTTCCTTGAAATCCTCATTGACTGATACAGTCGATACATTTTCTTCCTTCATAATGGCAGCGGCTGTCTGATGCAAATCTGCTTCTTTGGGGATATTGGCATACAGCGTTTTGTAGTCCGGCACTCCTATCTGCTCTTCATAAGTCTCAGAGGCAATATAGATATAGTTATATACAAAATTTTCACAGATGCCGGATATGGTAACACGAATGGCGTTCCTATCCTCGTCATAAAGCCATATTTCATCGCCGATGCCGACTTTATAGTTATCTGCAATCTGTTTTGCTATGACGGCTTCCCCCACCTTTGGATATTCGATGGCTTTACCGCTTCCTGTATGCAGACTGATAAAACCATCCAGATTTTCCGGTTCCTCAATCACCACCAGATTGACAGATTTTATCTGTCCTGCAATTTCCAAATCCAGAGTCGTTTCATAAGCCGGAAGATAGATAAGTCCGTATTCTTCCATAACCTGAAGCGCTTCTTTTTCCTTATCCGCCCTGTAATCCTCCTGTAAGGAAATACTCAGGTCATACACATGGATTTCCTCATACTGCTTTCTTGCAATGTTCTTAATGGAATCCTTAATACCGAAACCTGTCACCAGAAGCGCCGTACAGCCGCTGATGCCGATTATCATCATAAAGAACCGCTTTTTATACCGGAATACATTTCTGACAGATACC
>CAMWLB010000215.1 GCA_947174985.1 uncultured Lachnospiraceae bacterium
GATTCAGGCAGCCTGCCTGATAGCAATCGGACCACTTATCATCCTGTATATATTCCTGCAGAAGCGGTTTTCAGAGGGTATTGAAAATTCCGGTCTGACCGGCATATAAAACAATTTATCAAAGGAGGATTTTTTATGAAAAAGAGAATGCAAAAACTGACAAGCCTGATAATGGCGGCATCCCTGTGCCTGCTTACAGCCTGCGGGGGCCAGCCTGGCCAGAATCAGGGCAATACGCCGGGCTCAAATCAAGGAAGCACGCCTGCTTCCGATGAAAACAACACGGCGCAGCCGGGAAACGATGGGCAGGGCGGCCTGGATTTCTTAAACGATGCGGAAGGTCTGCCAGAGACATTGGACAATCCCAATATCACAATTGTGTACTGGTATAATCAGGACCAGTATAAGTATGATACGTCCAAGAATGAAAATGTATACGACCCTGTTTTGGAGGCAATTCCTTATTTTGAGGAGAAATACGGCGGCAAGGTTACTGTGGTTTATGCAGCATGGAATGATATGTTAGAGACCGTATTGGCTCTGCAGAAGGCAGGCGATGCGCCGGACCTTTTTGAGGTCTATGACGAAAGTATGTACAGTGTGATTCTTTCAGGTGTAGTAAGTCCTTTAGACGAACTGACCACGGATGCGGACTACAGCTATTACAGTGTGGACAAGAGCCTGTTTTCCTGGAAGGATTCTGTTTATGCGATTCCTTTAAAGCCCTATGCTTTTTACATTATGTTTAACAGGGATTTGTTTGATTTGGAAGGCTTAAAGGCGCCAGACGAGCTGTTTGCAGAAGGAAACTGGAACTGGGATACCTTCCGGGATTCCTGCAAGAGTCTGACCAAGACAGTGGATGGCGAAACCTCACAGCTCGGCTACGGTTCCTATGGGGATACGATTCTGTCCTTTATGTATGCAAACGGCGGCTCCCTGCTGAATGTAGATACGGCAAACGGCACAATTACTTCCAACCTGAACTCTGTGGAAACGCAGAATACTTTGAATTACCTGATGGATTTGAAGGACAGCTTTGTCTATGGCGAGGATATGTGGGGCTGGTTTGACAACGGTACGATGGCGATGATTCGAGGAAAAGAATATCCTGTAGATTTACCGTTTGAGGTAGGTATGGTGCCTTTCCCTACCGGCGACGATTATGAAGGCAAAAATCTGGTGGTTTATCCGCAGGCGATGGCAGTACCTGCCGGTGCGAAGAATCCGGAGGGTGCGGTAGCCTTTATGAGAGTTGTGAATGAACTGCAGAAGGAAGTGGGCGACCAGAAGGAAGCAAACCGCATCGGACAGGAAAACTATGACATGATTTATGCGGACGACGTGAAGCTTGTATATGCGTATGACAAATGCTTAAACGATATCAACACAACGATAGCCACGATTGTCAATTATATTAACGATGGCGTGCCTGCGGCTACGATTGACGCAAATATGGAGCCGGAAATTCAGTCTCAAATCAATCTGATGCTGGGCAATTGACGAATAAAAACAGGAAAGGTACAGGTATAAAATGGAAAGAGGCATTTATTTTGACGGATGGTACAGGGACAATCACTGCTACCATCCCAGCCTCCCATTCCGCAGTATGCAGATGGTGGAGGATTTAGAGAAATATAAGGCGACGATTTTGGTGTGGTCTGCCATGGGAGGGGGCTCTATTTCCCTCCCTTATCTGGAAAATGAAGCGTTTGGCGAACTGGACCCCAGACTGCGTTTTTACGGTTACATGAATGATTCTGAGTTTATCCGGGAATGTAATAAGCGCGGCATCAAGGTCATGGGCATTGTATTTGAGGTACAGGGCTGGGAATTTCCCATTGTGGTTTCCGAGGACGGTAAAAGCATGAGGCAGTTTAACGTCATTCGGGAGGGAGAGGCAGAAGACTATTATGGATTAAATGAATTTTCCGCGGGAAAATTCGACGGACTGTTCCGCACCAGCTTAAAGGATTACTATCCGGACGGCATTATCAACAGCGACGGGGAAAAGGTGACAGCGCTGCAGGAGGAAGTGGCGGCGAGAACCTTCCGCGGCGAGCCTGTCCATGCGCAGTGGGTGGAGGTAAAGGGCCATTCCAAGACCTGTTATCAGACCTGCCGCAACAATCCGGTCTGGAGAGACTATTTGAAACAGATTATCAAGCTACAGATTGACGCGGGCGTGGCGGGTATCCAGTTAGATGAGGCGGAGCTTCCCATTACGTCCATGGGCGCAGGCGGCTGTTTCTGTAAGGACTGTAAAAAGCAGTTTCGGGCATACTTAAAGGAAAAGAAGGAGAACGGCACATTGTCCTCCCTCTATGACGACATTGATTTGGAGCAGTTTGACTATCAGGATTACCTGTTAAAGCAGGGCGTCGGCCATCCCAACGAATCGCCGATGTTCAGGGATTACTATGAGTTCCAGCTTCGGGCGGTAAAGAAGCATTTTACGGAGCTTGTGGATTTTGCAAGGGACTATGCGCGCAGGACGCAGGACAGGGAAATTCTGGTATCCGGCAATTTCTTCAACTGCATGCCGGTCTACTATCCCTTTGAAAATACGGTGGACGTCATTATCACGGAGATGGAAAAGACGCTGTTCAGACAGCCGCACTGGTACCGCTATATCAGTGGGTATTCGAACAGCAAGCCTGTCATTGTGGCGGAGAATCCCTATGGCGGCATTGTGCCGCAGCTTCTCGAGATGCTGAATAAGGGAAAAGGGTATGATTTGTACAGGCTGCTTCTTTTAGAGGCTTCTGTGTACGGCTGCAATATGAGCGTGCCTTACGGCGGCTGGATGGGCAATACGATTAAGGACGCTTTTTATCCGCCGCGCGATGTGACGGAGCAGGTGCAGAATTTCCTCTACCATAACGACGCATGGTACAGCAAGGACAGCGGCGCGAAGATTATGGTTGCGTACTCTTTCCCCAGCTATTACTGGAGGGAAGTGACGAAGAGCGGCGGCGCAAACGAGCTGGTGGAGGACGAGAGTATCCTGTTTTATCAGTCGGTGGATATGGACAGCGAAGAGGCTTCCAGGCTGCCGTTTTGGGAAATCATTAAAGTGATGAGTGAAAAGCAGATTGTCTACGATGTCAGAATGTTCGGCGACGAGGATGTGCGTCCCGACACGGTAAGCGCAGACGACTGGAAGCAGTATGAGATGATCATTCTGCCGGAGTGCGATGTGCTCACGAAAAACCAGATGGACGAGCTGGAAAGGTATGCGCAGGGCGGCGGAAAGCTTCTGTTGTTCGGCAGAACCGCAGAAAATTGTCCGGCGTTTGCAGAGCGTCTGTTAAGCTGTGACAATGCCATTTTCTGTGACAATCCGGAATCCAGAAGAGAAGCAATGAAGAAGTTCGGACAGGTCTTTGATGAAATGAACGAGAGGATTGCACAGGTTCAAGTGACTGTGGAGGATGCAGAAAAGCAGGGATTTGTGGGTGTGCACAGCCACAAAAACGGCAGCTTCTTTACCATCCATCTTTTGAATTATAATTATGACAGCAAAGAGGATAAAGTACTGCCGCTTGCCAATGTACACCTGTCGGCAAGGCTTCCTGAAAATGCCAAAACGGTGCGCTGCACAAGTCTTGACGGAAGCGAGCCGGAGAGTAACATCAGCATGCAGGAGGGCAGGCTTGATGTACTGCTTCGGGAAATGCCGCTGTACGTGGTGGTGGAAGTGCAATGTGCATAAAATAAGCGCGAAAGCGAGTAGATTGGAAAGTCAGATGGAGGCAAAATGGAATATAACAAATTAGTCAGCGGAGAGGCGCTGAGCAAGGATAAATTTTTGAAGCCGAGCAAGGAGTTCGGCATCATGCCCTTCTGGTTCTGGAATGGCGAGATGAAGTATGAGGAGATTGAATACCAGCTTTGGGAATATAAAGAAAAAGGCTGTCCGGGTCTGTATATCCACGCAAGGTTCGGCGTGCGGGAGGAACTGGGCTATATGAACGAGGACTGGCTGGACAGGGTGAAGTTCACCATTGAAAAGGCACAGGAAATCGGACTGCAGATTTGGGTTTATGACGAGTACAACTGGCCCAGCGGCACTTGCGGACAGACCATCATGGAAGACCATCCGGAGCTGACAAATGTTTATCTGGAGCTGGTGGAGGGCGATTTGCCGGGACAGTTTTTCACCTTTATGGAGGGAACCGATTCCCGCTACAATGATTTGGAGCAGTCGGAGCCCGTATATGCCTGTGCGATTAAGCTGGACGATATGGAGAAGGGAAACTACGAGGTTATCGACCTTATGCCTTCCCTTTCCTTTGACAAGGTCATTACCTGGGAGGCTCCGAAGGGACCTTGGAAGCTGTTCTATTTTATCGAGAGGAAGAGCACATGGTATGCGGATGTGCTGAATCCGGAGACGACCAAGAAGTTTCTGGAATACACCCATGAGCGCTACAAAGCAAGCCTCGGGGAGAATTTTTCCAAGGATGTGAAGGGCTTCTTTACCGATGAACCGGCAATGCATTATTTTGAGGTGGGCAGGGATAACTTTATCATTCCTTGGACGAAAAAAATGTTCCGGATTTTCAGGGAGCGCAACGGCTATGATTTAAAGAAGGAGCTGCCGAAGCTGTTTTTTGACTGCGGCGGCAATACGGAGCAGGTGCGCTACGATTACTGGAGCACCCTGACAGACCAGTATGAGAAAGCATATTTTAAGCAGATTGCCGACTGGTGCGAGGACAACGACATGATTTTCACCGGACATCTGCTCTATGAGGAGTCTCTGCGTATGCACGCGAGAGTGGACGGCAATCTTTTCAAGCATCTGCGCAATTTTGACATGACCGGCGTGGACCACCTCTATCCCAGAATCGGGACAAGGGAGATGGAGAACGAGCATGTAGCGTTAAAGATTGCAAGCTCTGCAGCGCATCAGAACGGCAGTGTCCGTCTGGTTTCCGAGTCCATGGGAGGCTCTTACTGGGACTGCACCATGGAGCGCATGAAGTGGATTGCGGACTGGGAGTATGTGCTGGGCGTCAACCAGTTTATTCCCCACGGCTTCCATTACACCATCGAAGGCGAGCGCAAGCGTGACTGGCCGCCCTCCATGTTCTGCCAGTTTACATGGTGGGAGCAGTATGGCATGTTCAACGACTATCTGACGAGGATGGGCTATGTGCTTTCCGGCGGCGACCATGTGGCGAAGGTGGCAATTTTGTATCCCATGAATTCTATCTGGGCAAATTACACGCCCCAGTGCCACAACAAGATTGGCGATACGATTGAAAATGATTTTAATTACATGACGGACAGGCTGCTGCGCCTTCATATCGACTTTGATTATATTGACGAGGATGTTCTTTGCGATGAATGTCGTATCGAGGACGGAAAAATCTGCATCCAGGGTGAAAAATACGAGATGCTGATGCTGCCTACCTGCACGCATATCAAGGCAAAAACCCTTGCGAAGATAGAAGAATTTGTACAAA
>CAMWLB010000216.1 GCA_947174985.1 uncultured Lachnospiraceae bacterium
CGTGTGTAAGGATTCCGGCACCTTGCTTTCTACGGTTCCGAAAGCGCAGCGTGATCTTTCTGCTGCAGGCGGCGGTTCTGTACCAAAGTTCAGGGAGCTTTTCCACAAGGCAAGGGCAGCTTATCCGGATGCAGAACGGGCAGAAGGAGAAAAAGCGGTGGGGGAAGAAACTGACGGACAAGAATTACCGAAAGAAGAGTAGGCTGAACGTGAAAAGACTGAAATCTGTATTAACCGCAATAACATTGAAAAAAGTGATATGCCTGCTGGTTACGGTAGGCATATTGTGTATTATTCCCGCAGCGTCTGCAAACGCCTCTTCGACAGGAGAGGGGCTGACCGGGCAGACAGGGGAGTCTACCGTGATTAATCCGTCAGGAACGGCGGAAAATCAGGAAGATTTACAAAATTTGAATATAGTAAATAGAATAGAAATAGAGTACAATAATGGTAATGGGCAGTTAAATGGAGCCTTGCGGATATTGCTGATACTGACGATGATAGCCATAGCGCCGATTTTGCTTATCTGCATGACTTGTTTTACCAGAATTATTATTGTGCTTCATTTTACGCGTGCTGCTTTAAACACGCAGACGGCACCGCCCAATCAGGTTCTGATGGGGCTGGCGCTTTTTCTCACGTTTTTTGTTATGTCGCCCACAATCGCCAGCATTTATACCAATGCGTACCTGCCCCTGGATGAGGGGAGACTGACGCAGGAGGAGGCAATCGAGGCGGCAATACAGCCTATGCGGCAGTTTATGTATAATTCAACGCAGACAAAAGATGTAGAGTTGTTTATGAGCATTGCGAGGCAGGACTGGGATGGCAATCTGGAGAATATACCGCTGCCGGTACTGATTCCGAGTTATATGCTCAGCGAATTGAGAGAAGCATTTTTCTTTGGTTTTTTGATTTATATACCATTTATCGTCATAGATATGGTGGTGGCGTCCGCTCTGATGAGTATGGGTATGATGATGCTGCCGCCTACAACGATTTCCATGCCTTTTAAGATACTTCTGTTTGTGATGGCTGACGGGTGGGGACTGATTATAGGTGAGTTGATGAAGACCTTTACGAGGTAACAGATATCCGGAAGGGAAAGGAGCGAACGGATGAGTGTAGAAGTTGTAACAGAAATAGCGAATAAAGCATTATATCTGATTATCAAGGCCGCACTTCCGATTCTGCTGGTGTCGCTGGCTGTCGGACTGATTATCAGTATTTTTCAGACGGTTACCTCTATACAGGAGCAGACGCTGACCTTTGTTCCAAAGATTATCTGTGTGTTTTTGGCGATTATGATTTTTGGAAAGTGGATTATCACCATGATTGTGGAGTATATGTATGAATTGTGGGATTTCTCTTCCTATATGGTCAGGTAGGTCGGCTCATGATTAGTTTATCTTTCTCTTTTTTGGATTTGGAATATTTCCTGCTGATATTGGTAAGGGTTTCCTGCTTTGTGTTTGTGGCCCCCTTTTTCAGCATGAGCCATACGCCGGCAAGGGCGAGGATAGCGCTCTCTGTTTTTACGGCGATGCTGCTTTACACTACTTTGACGCCTGCCGATGCAGTGGTTTATGATACGGTTATGGAATACGCTCTTATTGTTGTGCGAGAGGGCGTAACGGGGCTTTTAATAGGCTTTTCCGCCAATATATGTATGGCGATTGTGAACCTTGCAGGCGCAATTACAGACATGGAAATCGGATTGTCCATGGTGACGCTGCTGGATCCTGCCACAAGGGAGCAGAGCAGCGTAACAGGCGTGTTTTATCAGTATGTCATTATGCTGATACTGATAATCAGCGGCATGTACCGGTATCTTTTCGGTGCGCTGGCTGACTCCTTTCTGCTGATACCGGTGAATGGTGCAGTGTTAAAAGGTGAAAATCTGGTCTCTGCCGTGCTCCTGTTTTTGGGTGACTACATTACCATTGGTTTTCGGATATGCCTTCCGGTGTTTTGTACCATATTGCTGCTCAATGCTGTTTTGGGAATACTGGCAAAGGTGTCACCGCAGCTCAACATGTTTTCCGTCGGCATACAGTTTAAGGTGCTTGCCGGGCTGGGTGTCATGTTTCTTACAGCAAGCCTGATGTCGGGAGCAGCAGACTTTGTTTTCAGAGAAATCAAGAAAGTAACCGTCTCTTTTGTGGAGGGTATGATGTGATTTTGCGATATAATCTGCAGTTTTTTGCCAAGGAGGGACCCGGCGGGGAGAAGACAGAGCCGGCAACCGAGAAAAAACTGAATGATGCCCGAAAAGAAGGACAGGTTGCCAAAAGTAAGGAAGTAGGCAACGCAGTAAGCCTGCTTGCCCTGTTTTTGATTTTGAAGCTGTGGGTTGGACACATGGGCCTGCAGTTCCTGCAGATTTTTACCGATGTGTATCAGAGAATTCCGGGGGCGACAGCCAACTGGAGCGGGTATCTGCCGGAAAACGATATGCTTGTCATCTTCCGGCATATGATGCTGCAAATTTTATATATTATAGCGCCAATCTTTGCGATTGCGTTTGTCATCGCTTTTGTCTGCGATATCGTGCAGGTAAAGTGGAAGGTAACAGGAAAACCATTACGGCCTAAATTCAGTAAAATCAGTCCGATAAGCGGATTCAAACGGATTTTTTCCGCTAATTCCATAGTGGAGCTGATAAAGTCCATTGCTAAAATCGGATTGGTTGTGTATGTTGCCTACAGCTATCTGCAGGATAAATGGCACTATCTCTATTTTCTGTATGACATGCCGCTTTTACAGGCAATACAGTTTATCGGACAGCTTGTGACGGACTTAGGTATGCGAATCACGATTGTGTATATCCTTATTGCGGCGGCAGATTATATTTACCAGCGATTTAAGTTTTCGCAGGATATGAAAATGACAAAGCAGGAAGTAAAGGACGAATATAAACAGCAGGAAGGTGACCCGCAGATAAAGGGAAAGATTCGTCAGAAGATGCAGGAAGCGTCCAGACGGCGTATGATGCAGAGCCTGCCTCAGGCGGATGTGGTCATTACCAACCCGACCCATTATGCGGTGGCAATCAAATATGACCCGGAAGTGCTGGATGCACCGATTGTGATTGCAAAAGGTGAGGATTATCTCGCTAGGAAAATTAAGGAAATTGCGAAAGAAAATAACGTTGAAATTGTGGAGAACAAACCGCTTGCCCGAATGTTGTATGCAAATGTGGAAGTAGGGCAGGCAGTACCACCGGAGCTGTATCAGGCAGTGGCGGAAGTGCTGGCGTTTGTATACCACTTACAAGGAAAAGTCTAGAGTTTAAAAATCAAAAACGGTAAAGGAGGTGAGGAACGTGAACTTAAAGATGAGAAGAACGGACGCCATAGTAGCGATTTATATACTGGTGGCATTCGTTATGTTTATCGTTCCTCTTCCTGCAATACTTCTGGACGTCTTTATGGCGTTTAATATGGCAGTGGCGTTTACTATTTTGTTTGTCTGTATGTTTGCCAAGGAAGTGTTGGATTTATCTTACTTCCCTACGATTTTGCTGTTTACTACCATCTTTAGGATTGCCATGAATGTGTCTTCCACCAGACTGATTCTCACCACGGGTGAGGCAGGCAATGTGGTGCGGACCTTTGGAGAGTTCGTGGGCGGCGGCGATTTGATTGTCGGTACGATTATCTTCGTTATTCTGATTATGATTCAGTTCCTCGTTATCAACAAAGGTTCTGAGCGTGTGGCTGAAGTAACGGCTCGTTTCACTCTGGACGCTATGCCCGGTAAGCAGATGGCGATTGACGCCGACTTAAATACCGGAGCCATCGACGACAGGGAAGCGAAAATCCGGCGTGACAAGATACAGCAGGAATCCAGCTTCTTTGGCTCCATGGATGGTGCCGTAAAGTATGTAAAGGGAGATGCAGTCGCAGGTCTTTTGCTGACGGCAATTAACGTTATCGGCGGTATTACCATGGGCGTGACGCGTGGCGGACTGGATTTTGGAGCGGCCATGCAGCAGTACGGCGTGCTTACCATCGGTGATGGTCTGGTGAGCCAGATTCCTTCCCTTCTGATATCCCTGTCAACCGGTGTGCTGGTGACCAAGGGAGGCAAGGAAGCCGATTTTGGACCGCTTATTCTAAAACAGCTTTTCGGCGTTCCCAAGGTTATGTACCTGGTAGGGGCGACTTTGGCGTTTCTGGGTATTGTGACAGATTTGAATACCATACTCTTTTTGGGAATGGGACTGGTATTCATTGTGGGCGGCAGAGTTATTGCCGGCAATCTGGAGACGGCGGAAATAGAAGCGCAGGTTGATACGGACGAAGTGGCGGCGGAGGAAATCCGACAGCCGGAGAATGTAAACAGCCTGCTGCAGGTGGACCCCATTGAACTGGAATTCGGATATGGCATCATTCCCCTCGCCGATGTTAATCAGGGCGGCGACCTTCTGGACCGTGTGGTCATGATTAGAAGGCAGATTGCATTGGAACTTGGTACCGTGGTGCCGATTATCCGTCTGCGTGACAATATACAGCTCAATCCCAACCAGTATATTATCAAGATTAAAGGGATACAGGTTAGCGAGGGAGAGATACTGTTTGACCATTATATGGCAATGAATCCCGGATATGTGGAAGAGGAAATAACAGGTATTCCTACCTTTGAACCATCCTTCCATCTGCCGGCCATTTGGATAACGGAGGGACAGCGGGAGCGTGCAGAGAGTCTGGGGTATACGGTAGTAGACCCGCCTTCTATTATTGCAACGCATCTGACGGAAATCATCAGGCAGCATATTGATGAACTGCTGACCAGACAGGATGTACAGAACCTGATTAATAACCTGAAAGAAAGCAATCCTTCCCTTGTGGAAGAACTGGTACCCAAGCAGCTTGGTCTTGGCGAGATACAAAAAGTATTGCAGAACCTGCTTAAGGAAGGTATTTCAATCAGGGATTTGCTTACAGTCTTTGAAACACTTGCGGACTATGCGCCGACCACGCGGGATACCGATATCCTGACCGAGTATGTGCGCCAGAGCTTAAAGCGTGCAATCTCCGGCAAGTATTTCCCGCCCCATGAGACGACGAATGTGATCACTCTCGACCCCAAGGTGGAGCAGGAAATTATGAACAGCATAAAACAGACGGAGCAGGGCGCCTACCTAAACCTTGACCCTGAGAAGACAAAGCGGGTTATGGCATCTGTGGGCAGCGAGCTTCAGAAGTTGGAAAATCTGGGCAAGAGTCCTATCATTATAACCTCGCCCATTGTCAGAATGTATTTTAAGCGTCTGACGGAGGATTACTATAGAGATTTGATAGTGGTATCATACAATGAGATTGAGTCCAATGTAGAACTGCAATCTGTAGGGATGGTGACAGCATAATGA
>CAMWLB010000217.1 GCA_947174985.1 uncultured Lachnospiraceae bacterium
AATGGAAAGCACGCAGAGCGCCGCCGCTGCCAATACAAAGAAAATGCCTGACAGTATAGCCACATTACGGTAATTCGTCGCCTGCGCATCCTGCTTTTTCTTTTCTTCATTGATAAAGCCTACCGGCGCAAGCCCTGCACCAAGACACGCCACATACAGACCGGGACTGCCCTCTCCCTCTGCACGGCTCAAATCCATACTTTCCAGCTCACCCATTACGGTAGTCTGGATGCCAAGTTCATTGGTAAAAAGCTTGGAAAGACCGCTGATATCGCCGCCCAAACCCACAATCCTGACACGCTTAATCGGATTGTCCACATTCTTGGAATTGTATAAATCCACAACTCTCGCCACATTGCCTACAAATGGCGCCAAAGATTCCGTCAGCCGTCTTTTGGCTTCGGTAATTCTCGGATTATTATCTATATCGTCGTCCGCCTCTATAATTCTGGTCTCGGGACTTAACGCCACTTTGATACAGGTTTTCCTCTTAAGAAGCTCCAGCACCTCCCTATAACCCACTTCACCGTGTTCAGAACCATGCCCGAGAATCTGCACCGCCTCGTCAATACCGTAAACAATATTACGCTGCAACACAAGACTCTGGTTGCTGATAACGATGGCATTCGTGGAACGCTCCTCTATCTTGATAATCATCTCCGTGTCTTCGCCACACTCCGCTTTCATGAGCTGGTAGACACTGCTGCCTGCATAGTCGAGCGCTGTCAGACGTAAGCCCAGTTGTGCGGCAAACCGCTCATAACCCGCTATCAGGCTTT
Organism: uncultured Lachnospiraceae bacterium; assembly: GCA_947174985.1. Classification (GTDB taxonomy): domain Bacteria; phylum Bacillota; class Clostridia; order Lachnospirales; family Lachnospiraceae; genus Acetatifactor. Next base: position 780 of record CAMWLB010000217.1, read on the forward strand.
TTCCTGCTGCCATCACCAATACCTTATAGCGGTCTGTTTTATCTTCACCCTTCTCCACACCTAAGATCAGGTGGGCGAGTTCATATTCTGTCAAATCAATCGGAAAATAGTCAGATGCATTCGCCTTTACCATCGCGTCCATCTGACTTGTCTTTACCATAGGCACCATTACTTCCCTTGTCGCAATCTTACCGGAAGTAATGGAAAACACTACCTGTTTTGTCTTTACCTTATGCTCTGCAAGAGCATCCTTAATCACGGCAACAAAATTTTCATTGTCCGCCAAAAAACCATCGCTTATGGCGCCCTGCGGCGTCGGTACGTTAAAATATTTATATACTTTCGGATTCTTACTCCGATAATCCATCTCGCATATTCTTGTCAGTGCATATCCGACTTCAATGCTTAGTATCTTAGCCATAAATACCCCTTTCAACTTCCTTCTTTCCCAATTTCTGTAAGGATAAACAACAAAACCATACAGGCGGTATCAAAGCAGAACGCCAAAATACCAGTTTAGGAACATATTCCCCCACAGGGCTGCGATTAAAACCCCGATGGATAAGTAAGGTCCCATGGCAAGCACATGCCCCTCCCCCGAAACCTTCATGCGGATGATATGGACGACTGAGCCCACAATACACCCGATTAAAAAAGCCAGAACAATCAATTTCCAGCCAATCAGCAGCCCGCACGCCGCCATCAGCTTGATATCGCCGCCGCCTATCGCCCTGCCCTTTGACAATATGTATAATAGGTACAAAAAGGCGCTGACCGCAGCAAATCCAATTACATATAAATACCAGTTTGACAAATCTGTCAACACCCTGATGACTCCAAGTACGCCGATAAAGATATTGAAGCCTACCGGAATCTCACAGGTTTTAAAATCAATCACGGAAAGCGCTAAGAGCGCACTGCCTGCCAAGCAGTAGAGTAGGGATTCTACGCTTATTTTGCAGACAGTAAAAATCAAAATGTAGAGAAGCCCGTTTAACACCTCCAAAAGGGGGTGCCAAACGGAAATTTTCTCTTTGCATTTGCGACATTTTCCTCCCAGACAAAGGTAACTGAAAACCGGTACCAAATCATACCATTTTAACTGGTAGCCACAACTCTCGCAGTGGGAACGCACCTTTACAATGCTCTCCTTCTTTGGAATCCGGCAGATGCATACATCGATGAAACTGCCAATAACGATTCCATAGAGGAAGACAATTATGTAAAAAAAGATTCTCAGTGACGTAGGGATTGGTTCTAGCATGGGAGTGTCCTTTCAACATTAACCAGACTATCTGGTTCTGCTTACTTGTTAGCTTCCTGATATTCGCTTGCATCAGGATAAATCTCTTTGCCGCCTAATGTGATCTCGGTAACACCATCTGTAGAATTCCATGTTATGCTCCACTCATAAGTAGCATTAACCTTGGACGCTGTAATGGTTTTCAATCCATCAATATTTGTAACAGTAAGTGTTGCGCCACTTGCAGTCTGGGCAGTAGCTGCTACTACTTTCTTGCCACCTACTTCAGCATCTGTATTATTGTCAGAAATAGCAACATCAATAGCCGTAGCGATTTCCTGTGCATTCGTGATATCTGTAGAAACCTTGCTTCTCTTTACAAATTTTAAATACTGCGGTGCCAAAATACCAATCAGCACTGCCATGATGGCGATAACGATAATAAGTTCCACCAATGAAAAACCTTTGTTGTCCTTTTTCATAAAATTCGTCTCCTTTTACTCTTTTTAATATTTATCTTAAACGCCGCGTCCCTACCCAGCAGCATTTAATTCAAGTTTACAGATTCTCCATTGCCTGATACATGGAGAGCATCGGCGCCATACATGCTGCAATCAGCACACCTACTATAGCAGCAAGCACAACGATAATCAGAGGTTCCATCGCCGCCATCAAGGTCTGCACTGCCATTTCTACCTCTTCATCATAATAATCCGCTAACTTTTCCAACATCTCTTCCGTGTTACCGGATTCCTCGCCGATACGAACCATATGATATACCATAGGTGGGAATAGTCCAACCTCCTCCAAGGGGCGTGACAGTGGCTGCCCGATGACGATTTCATTTTTGCAGGTATCCATCGCTTCCCTGAAATAGACATTGTCCATGGTATTGCCCACGATTTCCACCGCCTCAATCAAGGGAACGCCTGCTGCAAGCAGGGTGCTCATGGTACGAGCCATCTGGGAAGAAGCCTGCTTCGTCTTCAGGTTCTTCAGTGCCGGAATTTTAAGTTGCATCCCATGGAACACATGCTTCCCCATGTCCGTTTTGCTAAACATCTGCAATCCAATCACAGCGGCAATTATAACAGGAACTAATATGTACCACTTACCGATAATAAAATTACTTGCCGCCTGTACCGCCTTGGTGATGCCCGGCAAATCAGTTCCCAGTTCTGTAAACATCTCTGCATAATTGGGAATTACCACTACCAGCATAACGATTACCACTGCAATTGCCACAAGGCAGACAATAATCGGGTACATCATGGCTTTCTTCACCAAAGCTCGCGTCTTGTTTGCCTTTTCAAACTGAACCGCCATACGCTCCATAGCGACATCTATGCTTCCCGACGATTCGCCCGCATTTATCATGTTTACCATAAGCTCGGGAAATACTTTAGGATACTCTTTCAAGGAACGCGCCAGTGTCTCGCCTTTCTCCACATTGACGCGGACGCCTTCCACAGCCTTTTTGAGCTGCGTGTTCTCTGTCTGCTCGCTGAGCATCTTAAGCGCCTCCAAAATGGATACGCCCGCTCTCGTCATACTGACGAACTGCCGGCAGAACACGCTCAAATCACGGGGTTTGGGATATCCCCCGATTTCAATATTAAGGTCTCTTGTCAGCAGGCTCTGCTCCTTGATGCTCACAATCGTATAGCCCTGCTGTTTCAATTCCGACTTCGCTTTGTCTATGGTGTCGGCATCAATACTCCCCTTTATCGCCTTGCCGGCCCTGTCCAGCGCTTCATAGCCGTAAGCTGCCATTGGTATCCCCCTTAATTCCTGTATTTAAGTAAGTTTCGTCCTTTATTTTGCAATTATCACACTTTGTATTGTAAACATTTTAACACTATTCACCAAAAAAAACAACATTATCGAGCTATTTTTATGGAATTTTTTGTGCGTTTTCTTATTGTTTCGTTGTTTAAAGTAGTTTATCATATACGAAAAGTGTGCATATCGTGCTCTTTTTCAGGAAAATTAACAAAAAACAGAAAGGCACCAACGAATTCTTCCGTCAATGCCCTGTTGCAAGTTCTTTATTATGGATGCAATTTTTTCTTCAGTCAAAGCAGTCCGTTCCTGCTGCTCCGATTAGGAATCAAAGGATACCTTCATCATTTCATTAAACGAAGTGATGCCGGAAAGTACGTATTCGGACGCGCTCATACGCAGCGTATGCATGCCGTTTTTTATCGCCTGCTCCTTGATTTCCTCTGCCGAACCGTTTTTGCTGATAATTGTCTTTAAATCCTGCGTCATTTCCAATATCTCGTACACACCGATACGTCCTTTGTAACCCATATGATCACACTGCGGGCAGCCGCACGGCTCATAAATCTGCACCGGCTCCTCTGATTTCACGCCCAAAATCTCTCTCTCATCTTCTGTTGCAATACGAGGCTTTTTACAATTCGGACAAAGCCTTCTCACCAGACGCTGTGCGATAACGCCGACCACAGAGTCTGCTATCAGATAGGGTTCTATGCCCATATCCGCCAGACGGGTAATGGTACTGGCGGAGGAGTTGGTATGCAGCGTACTTACCACAAGGTGTCCTGTGATGGACGCCTGTACGGCGATTCCTGCCGTCTCCTGGTCACGGATCTCACCAATCATAATGATATCGGGGTCCTGACGCAGAATAGAGCGCAGTGCGCTGGCAAAAGTCAGATTTGCCTTATTATTTGTCTGCACCTGATTGATACCGTCAATATTTGCCTCCACAGGGTCTTCTACCGTGATAATATTTACATCCTCTGTGTTCAGCTCGCTGAGTGCGGTGTAAAGCGTGGTAGACTTACCGCTTCCGGTAGGTCCGGTTACCAGAAGGATACCATGCGGATTTTTCAAAATATGGTCAAACTGCTGCATCTCAGCGGGCTTCAAGCCTAACTGGCTCTTCTCGCGGTTGAGAGCGTTCTTGGAAGCAAGACGCATAACGATCTTCTCGCCGTAAACAGTGGGAAGAATGGATACACGGATATCATATTCCGTTCTGTCCACAATCTGTGTGATTCTACCGTCCTGCGGCTTTCTTTTTTCCGAGATATCCATGCCGCCGATAATCTTGATACGCGCCACCATTGCGGACAAGATACGAATGTCATATCTTCCCTTTTCATAGAGCGCACCGTCGATACGATAACGCACCCGCACCTTTTTCTCAAGCGGTTCAATATGAATATCGGAAGCGCGCTGTCTTGCCGCATTCTCTATCATTTCCTTTACCAAAATAACGATGGGGGAGTTGTTGATGTCTTCGCTGTAGGCATCCTCCTCTTCCACAATCAGACGTTCCCTTGCGTAATCCTCCAGAGC
>CAMWLB010000218.1 GCA_947174985.1 uncultured Lachnospiraceae bacterium
AAGAAGGTTATACAGGAGACAAGGCGCTGGGATGACAACAAGGAATATTCCTATGCCATGCGCTCGAAAGAAGATGCACAGGACTACCGTTATTTCCCAGACCCGGATTTGGTGCCGCTTCGGATTGACGATGACTGGCTGAAACGCATACAGGATGCACAGCCGGAATTCAGAACGGAAAAGATGGAAAGGTATAAAAGGGAATTTGATATTCCCGAGTATGACATTGAAATTATCACTGCTTCCAAGCATATGGCGGATATTTTTGAAGCGGCCACAGCTATCTGCGGACAACCCAAAAAGGTGAGCAACTGGCTGATGGGAGAGACGCTGCGGCTCTTAAAGGAGCGTGAGGAGGAGCCGGAGGAAATTCGTTTTTCACCGGAAAATCTGGCAAAGCTGATAGAACTGACCGACGCAAAAGCCATCAATTCCACAGTTGCCAAGGAGGTATTCGAGGTAATGTTTGATGAGGATATCGACCCTGCGGCATATGTGGAAGAAAAGGGGCTGGTCATGGTAAGCGATGAGGCTCCCCTGAAAAAAGCAGTGGAGGAGGTTATCGCCGCCAATCCCAAATCCGTGGAGGATTACCACGGCGGTAAGGACCGTGCCCTTGGATTTTTAGTGGGGCAGACCATGAAGGCGATGAAGGGCAAAGCAGACCCTGCCGCGATAAACAAAATTTTAAAAGAACTCTTATAAGATATTATTCGGAAAGTAAAAATTCAAGAAATTTAATGGCGGTATCTCCTCTTTTGGTGTTGGCGATAATACCTAAATAGGAGATACCTTCTTTATAATAATAGGCATCCGTAAATTTCTGGCAGTTGCTGATGTCTACGCCGACGGGAATGGGCTCCTGCATCTCTTCCGGCTTGAATGGATCCGGCAGAATAATGTTCTCCGCAGACTGGTTGGTATTCTGTAACGCTTCTATCTGCGCGGCAACGGCATTATCAATATAGTAAATCCTATCGGATTCGGATAGTTTGGCCAGCGTTTCTGCGCTTAAGGCCTCGGATAAATCCATGTAAACGTTGCTGTAGGCATAGCGGGAAAAGCTGTCGGGATCGCCCACAATGACGTCTAAGTCCCGCGCCGCAATATATACTGTGATAAATTCTGCGGTTCCGATGGGATTGCCCTCCAGGCTTAAGGAGGTATTAAAGGAAACCGTGTATTTTTCCTTGTCAATTCCGGCATAATCCATAAAATTGTTTAAAAACGTTTCCTCTGTCTCAAAGGGAACGCCGTTCAGCATTGCGCCGTAAAGGGCGTAATTGGTGCGGTTAAAAAAACTGGAGACGATGGAGATAAGGAAAACAACGGCAGCGATGCCGCCGAGCACATACCATTTATAGTAGGTCCAGAAATAAGAAAGCTTTTTTTTAAAGGGCTGGTTTTTTAAATTTGCCCGTTCTTCTTTGAATTCGTCCATGACTGCCATAAAAGCACCTGCCTTTTGTGAATTGACATATAAAAATAACTTAAAACTTATCATAAAGTATGATTTCTGCTTTGTCAATGAAGGAAATATGCTTGCTTTCTTTTTTATTATGTAATATCATATTTATATCTTGTCCGGTGCAGAGCGGACAGGGAATATGGATAAGGACAGGAGAAAAAAATGAGTGATATTTATGTAGAATGTCTGGTAAAAACGGAATCCTCCACCTTTGTAAAATTGCTTCGTATCCTGCTTATTATGCTGACGGTGGTGTTTGGCCTGCTGGCGCTGGCGGGAGTGGTCGTGGCTTTGATTGTGGCAGTGGTGACCGGTGTCGGGGCGTATTTTGCCCATCTCAATGCCAATATCGAGTACGAATATCTGTATCTCGATAAGGAGCTGTCCGTCGATAAGATTATGGCGCAGACAAGGAGAAAGAGAGTGGCAACCTATGAGGTAGAGCGCATGGAGATATTTGCACCCATCAAGTCCTACCATCTTGACAATTACAAGAACCGCACAGGCAAAGAGGCGGATTACAGCATTAGGCGGGAGGAACAGCCTGACAGACGTTATGTCATGTATTATGACGGCAGCCAGAAGGTTATCTTCAGCCCGAACGAGGAACTTGTGAAAGCGCTGCGCAATGTATCACCCCGAAAGGTATTTACAGACTAGGCCGCCTGCAGGTGTCTGCCTGCATAAATGTGCTTGAATAAATATGCAGTGACATCTTGACAGAGGCGTTCAAGTCTGATAAACTCTACAAATTAACATATTTTTAATTTGATTTTACCAAAAGGAGGAGAAAATGGGACAGATTATTGGCGAAGGAATTACGTTTGACGATGTGCTCCTTGTACCGGGCTATTCGCAGGTGATTCCCAATCAGGTTGACCTGACGACATGGTTGACGAAAAAGATTAAACTCAACATTCCGATGATGAGCGCCGGTATGGATACGGTTACCGAGCACCGCATGGCAATTGCGATGGCGAGACAGGGCGGCATCGGCATTATCCACAAAAATATGTCTATTGAAGCACAGGCAGAGGAAGTAGACAAGGTAAAACGCTCGGAGAACGGCGTTATCACAGATCCATTTTCTTTATCACCCGAACATACGCTGGCAGACGCAGATGCGCTGATGGCAAAGTTTAGGATATCAGGCGTACCGATTACGGAAGGACGTAAGCTGGTAGGCATCATTACCAATCGCGACTTAAAATTTGAAACCGATTTTTCCAAAAAAATAAAAGAATCCATGACAAGCGAGGGGCTGATTACCGCACCCGAGGGCATCACCTTAGAGGATGCAAAACAGATTCTTGCCAAGGCAAGAAAGGAAAAACTTCCCATCGTGGACAAGGATTATAACTTAAAAGGTCTGATTACCATCAAGGATATTGAGAAGACCATCAAGTACCCGCTGGCGGCAAAGGATGAGCAGGGCAGGCTTCTCTGTGGTGCGGGCGTGGGTATTACTGCCAATGTGCTGGACCGCGTGGGCGCTCTGGTGGATGCCAAGGTGGATGTGATTGTACTTGACTCTGCGCACGGACATTCCGAAAATGTGCTGCGCTGCTTAAGAATGATTAAGGAAAAATATCCCGAACTGCAGGTGGTTGCAGGCAATGTGGCAACAGGCGAGGGCACAAAGGCTTTGATTGAAGCCGGCGCGGATGCGGTCAAGGTAGGTATCGGCCCGGGCTCCATCTGTACGACCCGCGTTGTTGCAGGTATCGGCGTTCCGCAGATAACGGCGATTATGGACGCATATGCAGTGGCAAAGGAGTACGGCATCCCTGTTATCGCGGACGGCGGCATCAAGTACTCCGGCGATATGACGAAGGCGATTGCAGCAGGCGGCAATGTATGTATGATGGGTTCCATCTTTGCAGGCTGCGATGAAAGCCCGGGAGAATTTGAACTGTTCCAGGGCAGAAAATATAAGGTATACCGCGGTATGGGTTCCATTGCGGCAATGGAAAATGGCAGCAAGGACCGTTACTTCCAGTCAGATGCCAAAAAGCTGGTGCCGGAAGGCGTGGAGGGACGCGTGGCATACAAGGGTACGGTAGAGGATACCGTGTTCCAGTTGATGGGTGGTCTGCGCGCCGGTATGGGTTACTGCGGCACCGCTACCGTTGAGGAGTTAAAGCAGCAGGGCAGGTTTGTCAAGATTTCTGCCGCTTCTTTAAAGGAAAGCCATCCCCATGACATCCATATTACAAAAGAAGCGCCGAACTACAGCGTGGACGAATAAAGGCAAAGGAGAAGGAGTCGCAAGGCTCCTTTTTTCTATTAGGAAAATAGGGTACTATAGAGTAAATGGGTTGCGCGATACAATATAAATATGTTAAAATCTTATCATGTATTGTCATGCGGTTAGGAAGTTGTTATGTGTGACAGAGCGAAAGGGTATGTGGAGGAAAAGGGTGAGTTTGGAATATAAAAAGGAAGAGAGCATGGATGTTTTCTCCTATAAAAATCTCATAGACAGGGAAGAACTTCAGCGTCTGCAGGACAGCATATGCGCGTCTGCGGGCGTGTGCGCATACGCTGTGGATGCTATGCGGGAAAAGCAAACCACAGTTTCGGGGGCGGAAGGTGATGTACAGAGTATGTTTCCTTATCTGTCCGCGCAGCTTACAGAGCAGATTCTTTCAAGGGTGGAAAAGGGCTCGCTGGAGGAATATGTGGTGGAGGATACAGAGGCTGTCAATCTGAAGGCGGCGGCAGTTTCCGTCCGGATAAAGGGCGAGACGGTGCTTAACTGGATTGTGCTTGGCGTCGTATCTGACAAATCAGGCATTGTGAAAGCGGGGGACAAGCTGAACGGTGTTTCCCGTTCCCTGAAAGAACAGGAATTTTACAGGGTGCTGGATTTGTTTCGGGAGAGCAGCCTGCTGTTGTTTCGAAACAGGCTTTCCCGTGTCAGCGCAGAGGCAGAAAATCTAAGCAGCCGCCATTTGGAGTGTGAAACGCAGGATTCTCTTGACAGGATAGAGGCGCTGACGGGAATTGCACAGCTTACAGGGCACGGCGGCATGTCCGTGCGTGTTATGAAGAAGGCGCTTGCCATAGCGGGAGCGTATCTGCGGGCGGCGTGCAGTTATGTGTACAGACTGCATACAGAGGAGAAAAAAGTTGACATTCTGGCGGACTGGTATCAGAAAGGTGCGGTTTCGCCCTTTGACAAAGAGAAGATTTCGAAACAGGAAGAGGCATTGTTTTCGGAGAAGCCGGTGGTAAATGCTTCTTACATGGTATTTCCCCTTTGTAAAGGCGAAGAAGGCATGAGTCTCTGCTTTTGCAGAGAGGAGAACAGCCGGAGTTTTACCATGCAGGAGGTCAGGTTTGCGGCGGATGTGACGAAGCTTTTGCAGACTATGCTGGCGGGACAGAAGGTGTCAAACCCACAGGCAGAGGCCGAAGCCCGGATTGCTAGTATTCTTGACAATGTATGCTGCGGCATCTATGTCAAAGACAAGGAAACGGGCGAGGTACTTTTTGCAAATAAAAGGCTGAAGCGCGTTTTTTCGGAAGAACTTGCGGATGGTGCATTCGAGCAGTTTTTAGAGAGCGCCGGTGACCACAAGGCGGGCGGGCTCTATGAGGTAAACGATGCTTTGCGGGAGCGGTGGTATGACCTTTTGCATGCGGAAACCACGTGGACTGACGGCAGGGAAGTCGTGCTGTATTCCCTCTACGACATTACGGATAAAAAGCTTCATCAGGAGAAAATAGAAAAGCAGGCTTACACGGATTTGCTGACAGGCCTCTACAACAGAATATGCTGTGAACGGGATTTGGCGTGGTATTTGGATGACGCCAAAAGGCGGGCTGTAAAGGGCGGCCTGCTCTACATAGACTTAGATGATTTTAAAC
>CAMWLB010000219.1 GCA_947174985.1 uncultured Lachnospiraceae bacterium
TTTTTGGTTTCTTCCGGCTCTGGAATTCCTTTTTCCCTGCGGTAAATCTCCATAAACTCTTTTCCAGTAATGGTTTCCTTTTCAATCAGGAACGCCGCCAGCTTATCCATCACATCCCTGTTGTCGGACAAAAGCTCCTTCGCCTTTTCATAGCTCTGTTTCAATATCTCCACAACTTCCTTATCTACCTCTGCGGCAGTCTGGTCGCTGCAGTTCATAACGTCGCGCCCCTCCAGATATTTGCTCTCCACCGTGGAAAGCCCTACCAGACCGAAGCGCGCGCTCATGCCGTACTGCGTCACCATGGATCTGGCAATACCCGTCGCCTTCTCGATATCATTGGCTGCGCCCGTGGTCACGGTATCAAATACCAGTTCCTCTGCGGCACGCCCTGCAACCAGACCTACCAGCATATCACGAAGCTCCGCTTCCGTATTCAGATATTTTTCTTCCTCCGGCACATGCATCACGTAACCAAGTGCTCCCATGGTACGCGGCACAATGGTAATCTTCTGCACCGGCTCGGAATTTTTCTGCAATGCACTGACCAAAGCATGGCCCACCTCATGGTAGGAGACAATCTTTCTCTCCTCCTTGCTCATGATACGGTCCTTTTTCTCTTTTCCGACAAGCACCTGTTCCACTGCGTCAAACAGATCCTTCTGGCAGACAAATTCCCTGCCGGCCTTGACTGCGTTGATAGCCGCCTCATTTATCATATTGGCAAGATCCGCGCCCACCGCGCCGCTGGTGGCAAGCGCTATGGCATCCAAATCCACCGTTTCATCCATCTTGACATCCTTGGCATGTACCTTTAAAATCTCCACACGCCCCTTTAAATCCGGCTTATCAACGATAATTCTCCTGTCAAAACGTCCGGGACGCAGCAGCGCCTTATCCAGAATCTCAGGACGGTTGGTCGCACCCAGAATCAGAACACCTTTGGAGGTATCAAAGCCGTCCATCTCGGAGAGAAGCTGGTTCAGTGTCTGCTCTCTCTCTTCATTGCCGCCGCCATACTTGGAATCGCGGCTTCTGCCAATTGCATCTATCTCGTCGATAAATATGATACAGGGTGCATGCTTGGTCGCTTCCTTAAACAAATCCCTCACACGGGAAGCACCCACACCCACATATAATTCAATAAAGTCAGAACCGGCCAGGGAAAAGAACGGAACACCTGCCTCGCCCGCCACCGCTTTCGCAAGCAGCGTCTTGCCGGTGCCGGGAGGTCCTACTAAAAGCGCTCCCTTCGGCAGTTTAGCGCCGATACCGGCATATTTGCCGGGGTTGTGCAGGAAATCCACGACTTCCTGCAGGGATTCCTTTGCTTCGTCCTCGCCTGCCACATCCTTAAAGGTAATACCGGTTTCCTTCTGCACATAGACCTTGGCATTGCTCTTGCCCACGCCCATGGGACCGCCTCCTTTGTTCATCTTTTTAAACAGGAAGCTTAACAGTATCCAGAACAGCACCAGAGGCAGGACATAGTACAGGAGAATCTCCATAATAAAACCGGAATTGTCCGGAATATAGCCCCATACCTCTACGCCTGCATCGCGCAATCTCTCCGGCAGTGTATCGTCTGAAACCAAAGCTGTGTAATACGTCGTCCGGCTTCCCATACCGTAAGCCGCCCAGAAAGGATTATTCTGCGATGTATTTTCATCCACCATCTCTATGTCTATGCGGGAGGAACTGTATCTGACAGCCTTGACCTTTCCCTGCTCCACCTTCTGCATAAATTCGCTGTAGCTTAACTCCTGCGAATCTGCAGTCATCGAGCGCATAAACATACTGGTTACCATCAGTGTAATAAGCGCCGCAACCAAAAGAAGCAGAAGGTTTACCTTTCTGGGATTCGGATTGCCCGAACCACCCTGCCCGTTGCCGCCCTGATTGGGACCCCCCTGGCCGTTGCCGCGGTTACCGTTGTTGTAACCGTTCCCGTTGTCATACTGGTTAAAATTTTGTTCGCTCATTTAACTTCTCTTTCCTTTTATAATGGGTTCACTGGTCAAATCCACTCCCAGCTTCTTAAATGTTTTTATATCAACATCAGAGAGCATCACCGAGGTATGCACCTGACATCCCTTCAGCTTCGGAAGCTGCTCCAGCGCCTTTCTTGCATTCAAATCATTCAAGGCTGAAATAGAAAGAGCAATCAGCACCTCATCCGTGTGGAGGCGCGGGTTCTTTCCCCCGAGATATTTCGTCTTCAACTCCTGAATCGGCTCAATCGCTTCCGGCGAGATCAGATGGATGTCATGCTCCACCTCTCCCAGATACTTTAATGCATTCAAGAGCAGAGCCGCCGATGCCCCCAGCAAATCCGAAGTCTTTGAAGTAATGATCTTCCCGTCCGAAAGCTCTATAGCCGCCGTCGGCGCATGAAGCTCTTCTTCCCGCTCCTTTGCCGCAACCGTAACCTTTCTGTCATCCGTGGAAATCTTCGCCTGCTTCATCAGGAGCTCTATCTTATACACTTCATTCTCTTTTGCTTTTCCCTTGATCACATCATTGAGCGCCGTATAGTAGCGGCGGATAATCTCCATATGGGATGCCTCCCTGCACACTTCGTCATCCACAATACAGTTGCCCGCCATATTTACGCCCATGTCCGTCGGCGATTTGTAGGGATTTTCCCCATAAATCCCTTCAAAAATAGCATTTAAAACGGGGAAAATCTCGATATCTCTGTTGTAATTGACCGTGGTTTCACCGTATGCCTCCAAATGAAAGGGGTCAATCATATTCACATCATTCAAGTCCGCAGTCGCCGCCTCGTACGCAAGATTGATGGGATGCTTTAACGGAATATTCCAAATGGGGAAGGTTTCATATTTGGCATAACCCGCTTTGATGCCTCTTTTATTGTCATGGTAAAGTTGAGAAAGACAGGTTGCCATTTTTCCGCTCCCCGGCCCCGGCGCAGTAACCACCACCAACGGTCTCGAAGTTTCGATATATTCATTTTTTCCATATCCTTCATCGCTGACGATGAGGGGAATATTGGATGGATAACCTTCTATGGAATAATGAAGATACACCTTGACATTTCTTTTTTCTAGTCTTTCCTTAAAGTCTGCAGCCCGCATCTGCCCTGCATAATGCGTCAGCACCACACTCCCCACATACAGTCCCCTGCTTTCAAATTCCTGCATCAGACGCTGCACGTCTTCGTCGTAAGTAATCCCCAAATCACCACGAATTTTATTTTTTTCGATGTCCGCAGCATTGATGACAATGATAATTTCCGCCCTGTCAGACAGTTTCATTAACATACGGAGCTTGCTGTCCGGCTCAAAACCCGGCAACACTCTAGATGCATGGAAATCGTCAAACAACTTGCCTCCAAACTCAAGATATAGTTTGTCCCCAAACTTATTAATTCTTTCCTCTATATGCTCCGACTGCATCTTTAAATATTTTTCGTTATCAAATCCTATTTTCATGGTTTCACTTTTCCTTTTGTATTACTGTTTCTCATTTTAACATAATAACACATATTATACCATAAAAATGGCATGAAGAAATATCAAATTTTTCTAAAACGATGTATATTTTCAATCTTGACAACTTTCCCGTCCGGTGATAAAATCCATTTTGTTGAAGCAAAGGCGCTAAAAGTTATATTTTAGCGCCCTTTTTTATTGTTTTTAGCGGAGGTATTTCTATGCCAGTAAAATATGTATTCGTAACGGGCGGCGTGGTATCAGGACTTGGAAAAGGCATTACGGCGGCATCGCTTGGTCGGCTGCTGAAAGCACGCGGCTATAAAGTAACCATGCAGAAATTTGACCCGTACATCAACATCGACCCGGGCACCATGAATCCCATACAGCACGGCGAGGTATTTGTGACCGACGACGGCGCTGAAACAGACTTGGATCTCGGACATTATGAGCGTTTTATCGATGAAAGTCTCGATAAAAATTCTAATGTTACCACCGGAAAAGTTTACTGGAGCGTACTGCAAAAAGAGCGCCGCGGCGATTACGGCGGCGGTACCGTTCAGGTAATCCCCCATATCACCAACGAAATTAAGAGCCGGTTCTACCGCAATTTTACAGACGAGGAAACGCGCATAGCCATTATCGAGGTGGGCGGCACCGTAGGCGATATCGAGAGCCAGCCCTTCCTTGAATCCATCCGCCAGTTTCAGCAGGAAGTAGGACGCGATAACGCTATCCTGATTCATGTGACACTGATACCCTATCTAAGTGCCTCCGAAGAATTGAAAACAAAACCTACCCAGGCAAGCGTAAAGGATCTGCAGGGCATGGGCATACAGCCCGATATCATTGTGTGCCGCAGTGAGCATCCTCTGGACCAGGGCATCAAAGACAAAATTGCCCTGTTCTGTAACGTTCCCCATAATCGCGTGCTGCAGAATCTGGACGTAAAGTACCTGTATGAAGCGCCTCTCGCCATGGAAAAAGAGCATCTGGCGCAGGCCGCCTGCGAGTGTCTGCATTTGGAATGTCCCGCTCCCGATTTAGCCGACTGGGAAAAGATGGTAGAGGACTTAAAGTATCCCACCGACGAGGTAACGATTGCCCTTGTCGGCAAATATGTCCAGCTTCACGACGCCTATATCAGCGTAGTAGAAGCCTTGAAGCATGGCGGCATCACCAACCATGCTACCGTAAATATGAAATGGATTGATTCCGAAACTGTAACGCCCGACAATGTGGACGGGCTTCTCGCCGATGTACAAGGCGTTTTAGTTCCGGGCGGCTTCGGCACCCGCGGCATAGAAGGTATGATTTGCGCCATACGCTATGCAAGAGAGAAGAATGTTCCCTTTTTGGGGCTTTGCCTTGGTATGCAGCTCACCATTGTGGAGTACGCGCGCAATGTAGTCGGCTTTAACGACGCGCACAGCATAGAGATGGATCCGGGCACGACACACCCCGTTATCGCCCTGATGCCGGATCAGAACGGCGTGGAGGATATCGGCGGCACTTTAAGACTTGGCGCATATCCCTGTGTGCTTTCCAAGAATTCCCTAGCATACAGACTTTACGGTGACGATACCATCTCTGAACGGCACAGACACAGATACGAGGTAAACAACGATTATCGTGCTGCCCTCACAGAGCATGGACTGACGCTTTCCGGCACTTCTCCCGACAACCGTATCGTGGAAATGTGCGAGCTGAAAAACCATCGTTTTTATATTGCAACACAGGCGCATCCGGAACTGAGGTCCCGCCCCAACAGGCCGCACCCGCTTTTCAAAGGTCTTGTAACGGCCGCGCTGCAATTCAAAAAAGAAGAAGCATAAAACAAAGCAGATACCGGCTTATGCCAGTATCTGCTCTATTT
>CAMWLB010000220.1 GCA_947174985.1 uncultured Lachnospiraceae bacterium
CCCCGCTTCTGTCATACACATATTCGTACTCTCCGCCCAGCTCTTCATTGACGGAAGCCGCAAGTGCAAGCGCTGTGCCGCTCGGCGCATCCACCTTCTGGTTGTGGTGCTTTTCTACAATCTCAATGTCAAAGCCCGCCGGCGCCAGCACGGACGCAGCCTCCTTCAACATTTTTAAAAGCAGATTGATACCCAAGGACATATTTGCAGATTTTAAAACCGCCACCTTTTCAGAGGTCTTCTGCAGGAGCGAATTCTGCTCTTCAGACAGACCCGTAGTACAGAACACACAGGGAAGCTTCCTGCTCTCACAGTAGGCAAGCAGCTTTTCCGTGCCTGCCGCTGCGCTGAAATCTATCAGCACATCTGCCTCCACATTACAGTCCTCTATATTTGCAAAAACCGGATATGCATTGTGTCCGTCATCATAGATATCGATGCCCGCCACAATTTCCGCCTCTTCATCTGCCTCAACCAAACCGGAAATCACGCGGCCCATTTTTCCATTACAGCCGCTCATTATTATTTTGTACATAGCTACCTCTCTTTTACAGTATCCCGAAATCCTTCATTGCCTTTTCCAGCTTCTTCACATTTGCCTCTTCCATCTCGGTAAGAGGAAGCCGCAATCCGCCTGCTTCCATGCCCATCAGGTTGAGCGCTTTCTTCACCGGAATCGGGTTGACCTCACAGAACAGTGCATCGCAGAGTTCCATCGCCTTAAGCTGCAGCTCCATACTGCCCTTTACATCCCCTGCAAAATATTTTTCACAGATATCATGGGTCTGACGCGGCGCCACATTGGAGAGCACCGAGATAACACCGATGCCGCCCAGCGAGAGAATCGGCACAATCTGATCGTCATTGCCGGAGTAGATATCCACCTTGCCGCCCGCTTTTGCCGCCAGTCTGGCAATCTGACCGATATTGCCACTTGCCTCCTTAACCCCTACAATATTTTCTACCTCTGTGACAAGCCTTACGATGGTATCCGGCAGAATGTTACAGCCCGTCCGGCTGGGTACATTATAAAGGATGATCGGTAGCTTCACTGCATCCGCCACCGTCTTAAAATGCGTATAAAGACCGTTCTGTGTCGCTTTGTTGTAATAGGGGGAAACCAAAAGCAGACCGTCCACGCCGTATTTCTCAGCTTCCGTCGAGAGATATACCGCCGTCTCCGTGCTGTTGGAGCCCGTTCCCGCAATCACGGGAACCCTGCCTGCCACCTTCTCCGTGCAGTACTTAATGACCTCCAAATGTTCCTCATGGGACAGGGTAGAAGCCTCTCCCGTCGTGCCACATACGATAATGGCATCCGTACCGTTCTCAATCTGAAATTCAATTAACGCAGCAAACTTTTCATAATTTACCTCGCCGTTTGCCTTCATGGGCGTTACAATGGCAACACCCGCACCTTTAAAAATAGACATCTCTTTCCTCCTCAAACTTTTAACCCACAGAGCGCCGTACGATTCCGCAAATCATAGAAAACAAAAACGACCCATATCGCAATACGGGCCGGATCCTCCTGTTTCCATTCCGATAGCGCCCCATCTAACCTTAGATGACAGTCATACAGTTGTTTACTGTATGCCCAAGACTTGACTGCAGTTCATCTCCTCTTTCGGCGTCCTCCCCTTTCAACCTTTCTCACCTGTGTCTGCCACATCAAAAGGACTACTATTGAAGCACGCAACCTCTATCTTTCTGTTATGATAGCATCTATCATGCCCTGTGTCAATGCGATTTTGACCTTTTCACTTTGCAAAAAGTGCAATTTATATTTTAATTACATCCTCTAAGTCGGAAATTATCGCCTCAATGGTTTTCAGAAGAATGTCTGAATCCGTAAACAGATTCCGAAACAGACAATTAAGGTTTTCCTCAAAATGAACCGGAAGCACTTCTGCCTGCTCCTTTGCATACTGCACCATCCGCTTTTCTCCCGGGTGTGTCAGCTTGTTCAACGCAAAAATAATATCAAAATACGATTCCAGAAAAGCAGCGGTTCTATGATTGACACTTACCCAGTCTTTGCGGGCTGCCGCTTTTTTAATCTGCAGATTATATGAGGGAAGATTTCCCCTCAGTAACCGCAGATTCTGCCGGATAATACTGTCCTTTAATTCATCCGGATAAGGAATATTATATTGGCGCTGCAGCATTGCCAGTTTTCCGTTTTTATCATAAAGAATCCGGCTATGTAAAAGATTGTGCCACATACAGGTGGTGTATCCATTATGTGCCATATGCTTTTCGACAACCGAATGAATTTCCTGTGAAAAACCTTCCAGGTTTCTATAGAGAATATCAATGTCCACTCCGTCTTTCAGTGTACAATCGTCCTCAAGCTCCCAAAAAGCATTTCCAATCTCCATGTACTGACAATACTTTTCCAGAATCTGCTTTCGGATGCTCTCTTCCGGCGTCCGGATACAATAAATATATAAATCATAGTCCGATTTTTCATCATAATGCGTACCGGCTCTTGACCCGCCCAATGCAATTGCTTCCACCTCGGGAATCAATGCAAGCTCATGCCATAATGACTCAAAAAACATATTTTCCCTCCTCTACAGTGTTCACTTCCAAATTATGCCACATTCCAACTCATCAATGCGGCACCCGATACAGGATATATCCTCAAACAAACTTTGATTATATCATATTTATAATGCAGTAATCCAAAAGCATACTGCTGAAATCAACGAGAGGGGTGTCATGATATATTTTTCTTTTTTGCTTTTTGAAATAAAATTCATAACCGTATTGATCGAAAGATACACCGCCATAACAATACAGATTATTTTTGTGACATTACGCGAAAACCATAATGGTATAAATCCACCCATTTGTAAAATTATAATTACAAAAAATATCTGCAAAATAAGTTGTGTCACTAAAACAGCCCTCAATTTTTTAGGAAAAACTTTATATTGCCCTCCCATTGTCAATTCGCCCAATGGCAAACCACAAATAATAAGCACCGATAAAATTATTACTATTGAAAAAGCACTTGCACCTATTATAGCTATCATATTAAATCTCCTCCGATAATGAATTTGTACTGCCGCTATTCTTTTTTCCAAACTTTTTCTCCATCCATTGGAACGTAAATCCGCCGGGGAAAACGCTATTGACAAGCAATGCAATGATTACACCAATTGCCGTGTCTACAATACGATTTAGTGCATAACTGACGTAGCTGTCTACCGGCGTGCTGAAAAGCAGAATACATAGCATGACCCCGCCGGGCTGCACGCCGCCTTTCCAAAAAATCTGACAAACATAAATCAACAGGACTGTGCCAAGAAATACCAATGGCACCAGCAGCAGCGTATCCCTGCCATCAGGATAAAAGATTAGGTAGAAGCGGAAAAGCGCCATTCCTATAATGCCGCCGATAATCGTACCAAACAGGCGGTTTCCGCCATTTTGTTTGGAGCTTTGCAAATCGCTTCCCATGCCGAAAATTGCACCGATACACGCAAAGGTAGGTGTTCTATGTACCAAGTAATACAGCATTGCACACAATGTTGCCGCAAAAGCTGTTTTAATATTGCGCATTCCTATTTTGGGAATATTGTCATTTTTCATATCGCCTTCCATCCAAAAATTCTAGAATCTTTTTTTAATTATTTGTAATACTTTTCCATTTCAATGCAATCCCATATTTCACCCATGCAATGGTAACACTCTGTATTTTCCAATTTAACTCTTTGAAAACCGCAGGACTCATAACATTTTATGGCAGCTGTGTTGTTTTCAAAAACACCTAATGAGATTTTCTTTACCTTAACAAAGTCAAATGCATACCGAATGGCTAAAGAAAGCATTTCTCTTCCATACCCCTTTCCACGTACTTTGTCGTCAACAATGACAAAACCTAGGCGTATTTCTTCAAAATTGTCACCCTCCGGAAAGCGCATTGTGAAATGTCCTATTATACCCGTATCGTCAAAGGCTGTCATACCCCAGATTTTTTCATTGTTCTTATCTCTGTCATAATATAAATTCATATCATCAGGTGTAATTGGATATTTTTCATATCTATCGGCGCTCCATTGGCGGAAGGCATATTCATTTTTCAGCCACTTTGTTATGATTTGTGCATCACAAGCCTTATATGGTCTTAATCTCAGCATTATAAATTCCTCCAACCTGCTATTTCCCACACTTATATCCATAAAGAAAGCGTATTGATATCAAATTCTTCAATTGGTATTTTTATAAAATCACTGTTTTCAAACCATGAAGACAACCACGGACTATGTTCAATCACCATATAATGCGGCGCCACCCTGGATATTTCCCCTCCCTTTTTGGCAAACTCGGTTCGGATTATTCTTTCACAATTCCGTCTATATCCAACATATTTATCATGTCTCTGCGCACCTTGTGAGTTCGGCTTTGTCGTTTTTATTGTTTCCAGAACCGACTTCGCCTGTTCAACAGATAAGTCTGATAAATTCCGAAATGGTCCTGTTGTTTTATCATATTAATGATATAGATACACTTTATTTACTTCCTTTCAAGCTGCAATTTTTCAATTTCTTCATCTTACCAATAAACCGGGAGTTACCTTAATACTTTCTCCATAATAATCTCATCTTCATCGCACTCTCCAGTTAGACAAAAGCCTAACTTTTCATACATATTTTTTGCAGCTTCATTTCCGTCAATATAACATAAGATAACCTTATCATACTTGCCATCAGATTCCATAATTTTAAGGATTTGCCGTGCCGCTTCAGTTCCAAAACCTTTACCCTGATAACGTTCATCTATAAATATCTGGCTAAAATCAAACGCCTTCCGTTCATCACAGTCATAATATAGCGCCATTCCCACAGGAACATCTTCATCATAAATGACATATGCGTTGCTTCTGCTTTCTCGATACGCATAAGCTCTCGCCAACAGCCGCATATCATCAGACACAAAATGCTTTTGCGATTCCGAAACTTTAAGACCCAATCTCCAATTCCCGGGGTCTACAACTTCAAGTCTAATCATTATTTTTTCCTCCACTAAAGTTAAAATTAATTGTCTGAAAACTCACCTATAATATATATTTTACCAATGATATGTACATTAAATAATTCTACTGCTGCAAGTTATTGTTCAAAATCTAATTGAACTAACTTCTTTCCATTCGGTAGTGGATTTTCTATCTGCGCGATTCGTTTATATCCAATACCTTTCAACGTCTGAATCAAAAATTCCTCTTCCACTTGCGTATGAACTTTATCAAGATTATCAAATACATGGATATATGGCGAATCGGATATCCAACTGTTATCTACATTTATTTGAAT
>CAMWLB010000221.1 GCA_947174985.1 uncultured Lachnospiraceae bacterium
CTTTAGAAAATTCCATATCCGTCCTGAAAATCATTTAGAAGGGAAATCTTCCCTTACCGCCAAAGCCCGGAAACCCGCCCATTCCAAAGCCTTTTCTCTTACCGCCGCCAAACTGCTTCATCATCTTCTGGCTCTGCTCAAACTGCTTGATAAAGCGGTTGACCTGCGCAATATCCACACCTGCACCTTTTGCAATTCTATGCTTTCTCTGTGGATTTAAAAGCTTGGGATTCCTTCTCTCTGCAGGCGTCATGGAAAGCACAATCGCCTCCATGTGGGCAAGCTGCTTATCGTCAACCATGGACTCGATATCATTCAGTTTACCTCCCATACCCGGCATCATGCCCAGTATGGCGGAAAGCCCTCCCAGCTTTTTCATCTGCTTCATGCTCTCCAGATAATCCTCGAAATCGAACTTGCCCTTTTTCATGCGGTCAGCCATTTCTTTTTCTTTGTCCGCATCAATATCTATATTGGCCTGTACCTTGTCAATAAACGACAGGACATCTCCCATTCCCAAAATCCGGCTTGCCATTCTGTCCGGATAAAACTGCTCCAAATCGGAGAGCTTTTCTCCCATACCTACATACAGAATCGGCTTGCCCGTCACTGCCTTTACGGAAAGCGCCGCACCACCGCGGGTATCGCCGTCCATCTTGGACAGTACCACGCCGTCTATTCCCACTTTTTCGTCAAATTCCTTTGCCACATTGACCGCATCCTGTCCGGTCATGGCGTCCACCACCAGCAGGGTCTGATGCACCTCTATCTCGGACTTGATTTCCTGGAGCTCCGCCATCATGTCCTCATCAATATGCAGCCGGCCCGCCGTATCCAGAATCACGACATTATGTCCGTTCTTTGCTGCATGCTCCAAGGCCGCCTTGGCAATATCAACAGGCTTATGCCCCGTCCCCATGGAAAAGACGTCTACTTCCTGCTTTGCACCGTTTACCTGTAACTGTTCAATCGCCGCGGGCCGGTAAATGTCACATGCCGTCAAAAGCGTTTTCTTCCCCTTTTTCTTGAGCTTTCCCGCAATTTTTGCAGTCGTGGTTGTCTTACCTGCACCCTGAAGACCCGCCATCATAATAACGGTGATGGCTTTGCCGGGCTGCATTTGTATCTCCGTGGTCTCAGAACCCATCAGAGCAATCATCTCTTCATTTACGATTTTGATGACCATCTGTCCGGGATTTAGTCCGTTTAACACGTCGGCTCCCACCGCGCGTTCCTCGACAGACTTTACAAACTGTTTTACCACACGAAAGTTTACATCTGCCTCCAAAAGCGCCATTTTCACTTCCTTCAGCGCGTTTCTGACATCCTCTTCCGTCAGGCGTCCCTTGCCCCGTAAGCCCTTAAATATATTTTGCAGTTTATCTGTTAAGCTCTCAAATGCCATATGCACTCCCTGTATCTGCCGTTACAATTCTTCCAGAAGCCTGTTCAAAAGCCTCTTTATCTCCAAAAGACTGTCCTCTGATGTTTCTCTGCCGTCGCCTGCAAGCTCCGCTTCCGTCAGCTTAAGTACCTCGCCCACCGTCTTCTTGGCCTCAGCAAAACGTGCTGCCAAATGCAGTTTTTCTTCGTATCCGCTCAGTATTTTGTCACAGCGCTTTATCAAATCGTGAACGCCCTGCCTGCTGATGCCTTCTTCTTCGGCAATCTCCGAAAGGGACATATCGTTGTATACCGCCTCTTCATAAATCCTGCGCTGATGCTCCGTCAGAAGCTCTCCGTAAAAATCATACAAAAGCCCCTGTTCAAAAATCTTTTCCATTTTCCACGTGTCCTTCCACAATTTCTCCGCGACACCTTAGCAAGTGTACTACAAAAGAAAAGGCGTGTCAAGTATTTTTTCTTGACACGCCTTTTTGTTTCCGATTTACTTCTTGTCACTTATCCCCAGCAGATAATCCGATGATACGCCATAAAGCTCGCACAGCCCGTAAACCATGGCTACCGGCAGTACATTCCGTCCGGTCTCGTACCTCGAATACACCCTCTGATCGATTTGCAAGACCGCTGCCACCTGTTTCTGCCCATAGTCGTGATCCTCGCGTAGCTCTTTCATTCTGCGCAGATATTTTCTGTTGTCCATTGCATGTCCTCCTTTTCTTTTGCTGTAATAATGATTACAACCAGATTTTAACATGCATTCTACAGATAAAGCGTTTTTACTACTAAGTTGGCCTATTTTCCTGAACACCGACAGAAATTATAAGTCAATCTCAAAAATGTATTTTTCGTATGCGTTGATAACCTGCGTCTCGTTATAAGTGGACAGACGCGGAATTTTAGCGCCGTAATTTAAATGTACATGCCCATGCACAAAAAATGCCGGTTTATATTTGTCAAGCAGGGTACAGAATGCGGCAAAGCCTCTGTGGGGCAAATCATTACCATCGTTAAACTGATAAGCCGGCGAATGGGTTAGCAGAATATCAAAGCCCCGATTGTATTTCAGCTTCCACCACAGCTTTCGCACACGCCGGTGCATCTGCGCCTGCGTGTACTGGTGCGCGCCGGGCTTATAGCGCATGGAACCTCCAAGCCCCAAAATCCGGACACCTTTATGCACATAGATTTTATCCTCAATGCAGATACAGCCATCGGGCGGAGTCTCGGCATACCTGTCGTCATGATTGCCGTGCACATACAAAACCGGCGCATGTGTAAAGGTAGCCAGAAAGGATAAATACTGGGGCTTTAAATCTCCACAGGAGAGAATCAAATCGATTCCCTCCAGATAACTCTTGTCAAAATAGTCCCACAATAGTTTTGATTCCTGATCAGCAATTGCCAAAATTTTCATTAGACGTTCCCATTTCTTCTTTCATTCTCTCATTTGTAAATAATCAGGCTTCGGACGCATCCAGACTGCTCAATCCCTGTATTTTGGTAACTGCCTGCGCCTCTTTTGTCAAATCTGAAATGGATGGGATGCTTCCTACCACATTTTCTGCCAGCCAGTCCATTGTAATAATATCTTTCGGTAAAATAATCTGATCTGCTTTATTCATCACCGTTCCATCCTGCGCCAGCATTTCACCGGAAAAGGGAACCAGAACATCCGCACAGATATTGCTGCGCAGCAAATCCACCAGCCGTTTCGTCCCCTGTGGCAAATCCTGGGAACAAATCAGATCGACCACGCCGGCTGACATGCCCCACCAATAATTGATGGCGCGATTTCCTATAGCAGCATCGTCATCTTTCCATGTTCCATTCAATATAGTGCGGACAATCTTTTCGTAAAGCTTTCCCCAGTGCCATGTCGTCATAGCCAGATTATCCGGCGCTCCCTCATTGATATGGTAAAGTCCGAACCGTCGGGAAGCGCTGCCGGGTGACGTCATATCCTGATCCATGATATAATTAATTTCAGGGTCATTGACAATTTCCACTTCCTTGTCTTTCAGGGTGCTCCAGTCCAGATAAACCTTGGCGTTGGGGTTCACCATCTTAGCGCCCAGCGCAAAGGCATTTATATTAGCCACCATGCCATAAATCGGATAGTTGGCAATATAGCCCAGCTTGCCCGTGGTCGTCAGAGACCCTGCAATGACGCCTGCCAGAAATTTTGCCTCATACATTCTGCCGTAATAAGTCCGCAGGGTGGGATGAGAAGTATTCAGGGAACAATTCAGAATCTTCACATTCGGGTGGTTTGCTCCAACCTTTAAGCTGGCAGGTATCATCACCGGAGTTGTGGTAAAAAGCACATTATAGCCGTCCTTGATAACCTGCTCCATCATCTCCAAATCATTTTCACCGGCAATGACATTCTCAAACGCCTTCGTCTCCACCTGCCCGGGAAATACATTTTCCAGATACAGTCTTCCAAGCTCATGACTGTAGGTCCAGCTTGAGGCTCTATGGGTTTTCTCATACAAAAATGCAATCTTAACCTTGTTCATATTGTCCGGCAGAATCAGGTTCAGCAGGTTTTTATATATATTATGGGAACTCTCCTTTTTAGACGGCTCCATGGATAACTCTATCGACTGCTCTTCCGTCAATACCAGAAATTCGTCCCAAATGTTGGAAAGGTCTTTTTTAATCTCCTGTACCGTCTTTTGCTTCGTCTCCTGATAGCCGTACACGGTAAGAAATGCCAACAACGCATCGCCTACTGTAATTGGCAGTTTTTTTCCGCCTTTCGACTCAAATGCCTTTCGGAAAGAGATGTAAACGTTATTAAATTCTATGCGGTCATCATAAGTCCATTTTTCTCCCTTCGGCGTGCCAATCCGCGCCAGAAGCTTGGCAAATTTGCCTGTCTCGCTGAAATAGATATAATTCACATTGGTAATTTCATAGAAATCCAAAAATTCATAATAAATGATATTTTCTTTCGTGTCACTGCGCTTGGGAACAACCCGAATCACGTTGCAGGGCACGCTGTATGAATCGAGATATTTTAAAACGCTGATTCGCTTATTGCCCTCCAGCACATAAAACCGATTCATAAACTCATAAACCTTCACCGGATCCCGCAATCCCTCCTCCTGCATAGAAGTGTATAAGCGTATCCATTTATTGGCAAATTCAGAGTATGGATCCAGAAGAGGCATAAAATTAGCGGCAAAAGCGTTGGTTCTGCCCCGCGTTCTGGTCCCCACAATCAATTCCACCGGCACCTCGCACAATCCAAGGCTCACTTCATATTCTACCTTCACATAAGATAAAATCTCATCCAAAGCCGGCAGATAGGGATAATCCCCCTTCAGCAGGCGGGCACGATACTCCTTCTGCCCTGCCTTTAAAGCATTGTTATATTTTTCGTATGACATATTTATACCTCCCTGCCCTTTTTTCAGGCATCGATTCAATATTTGTTTTCTGACGGGTTTTGAGCCAGTCTTCTCTTGTACGCCCGCAAAAAAGTTGAATAATCCCGAAATCCCGACTGATAACATGCCTGCGTCGGCGGGACTCCCGCAGCCATCAGACTCTTTGCTAAAAGCACTCTTTTTTCCGTTATGTACCGGTGAATGGTATATCCCGTTTCCTCCTTAAACTGGCGCATCATATGAAACTTACTAATATAAAAATGCGCCGCAAGGTCTTCTATCGAAAGTTCCTCTGTCAAATGCTCCCCGATATATTTTATCAAATCTATCATTTTCTGGTTAAAATTCACCGCCCTGTTGAAGGTACCTGTTCCGTCTATGCAGCAGCGGTTGACCAGAATCATAAATTCCATAAACAGAACATTTGCATAGAGTTTTGCGGCATACTGCGCATTTTTCTGTCCGTTTTTTTCGATTTCCTCTATCACGGAAAGAAGCCTGCTGTTTGTCATTGCAGGAAAC
>CAMWLB010000222.1 GCA_947174985.1 uncultured Lachnospiraceae bacterium
GGATACTATACAGACATATGATTGGGAGAGAGAAAGCGGTACGGCAGATTCTCTGCCGGATTATGGTGCTTATCTGGCGGGACGGTCCGGTGAAATAGCAGGGGAGCAGATTATATTATCGGCGGCTGATTTTGCCTCTGAAGAGAACTCGCAGGCCTATGTAACCGGTTATATGGGAGAAGAGAGCTGTCTGTACTGGAATGTGCAGGGAGGCCTGGTTACATGGGAATTTGATGTGAAAGAGGCGGGGCTGTACAACCTTGCGCTTACTTACTGTGGCATTTCGGGGAAAAATTACGATATTGTGATGGATGTGCTGCTTGACGGTGTGGTTCCTTATGAAAACGCGCAGAATGTCAGCCTGCGCAGGCTGTTTTTGGACGAAACCTATCTGAACATGGATGAAAATATATTTTTGACTGACGCAAAGGGCAACGAACTGCGCCCGTCGCTTTTGGAGCAGTATGCGTGGCAGACGTCTTATCTTGCGGACCCCAAGGCGGAGTACCCGGGGCCTCTTTGGTTTTATCTTTCAGAAGGGAAGCATACGCTGTCCCTTACATTGAAGGAGGAGGCCGTTGCGTTAAAGACGCTTGCCTTTGTCGGTGAAAAGCAGCCTGTTTCCTATGAGGAAATGCTGCAGGCGTGGGAAGCACAGGGCGTTTTGGACAGCAGCGGTTATTATGCCGAATATGAGGCGGAGAAAAGCTATCTGAAAAATGATGTCACGCTTTTTGCCACATATGACACCGCGAGCGCCCATGTAACGCCTTCCAGTGCGTCGAGCGTATTGTACAATACAATCGGCAAGAACACATGGAAGGAAGCGGGGCAGGAAATTACTTGGGAATTCTGGGTGCCGCAGGATGGTTTCTATTACCTTGCCTTTAAGGTGAAGCAGAATGAGAAGAGCAATGCCTACTCTGTGCGTGAGGTAAGCATTGACGGTGAAGTGCTTTGTGAGGAGATGGGGGTACAGAAATTTCCGTACAGTGCAAACTGGTACGTGAAACAGCTTGAGACGCAGGACGGAGAGCCTCTCAGGGTATATCTGACAGCGGGGCGCCATGTGCTTGGCATGCGGGCCGACGTGGACGAGGAGTTTGCAGAGGTACTCAGGGGAATCGGCGAGGTAACAGAAGATTTGCAGTACTGGTATCGGGAGATTATCAAAGTGACCGGCTTCAATGCGGATTCCTCCCGTATCACCATAGACCAAAACCGTGATTTTGATTTGGAAAAAAATATACCGGGCCTGATGGAAGGATTGGCAGACTGCAAGGACAGGCTGGAATACTATTACAACGTTCTGGAAGGGATGGAGGGCATTTCCGGTGCGAGCGCGTCCTCGTTAAAGGAGACGGCGGCGACGTTGGAGGCTTTCATCAAGAGACCGACGAAGATTGCCAAGAGAATCGAGACCTTCCGCAGCAATATCAGCACCATTGCCACATGGCGGATTGACATGCAGGCGCAGCCGCTTATCATGGATAAATTCTTCGTATATTCGCCGGATATGAAAACACCGAAGGTGGGAGGCAATGCATGGGTGCAGATGGTCTACCGTTTTCAGATGTTCCTCAATTCCTTCAGAGGCGGGACGAATGACATTTCCGGAAGCGGCGAAGCGGCAGAAGGCGGCAGGACGCTGCGCGTCTGGATCAGCACGGCGGACATCACGACCACGGGTGCATCCTCGGGGCGTGACCAGGCGATTCTTTTAAAGAAGCTGATTGACGAGACCTTCTCTGCACAGACAGGCATCAATGTGGAGGTCAGCCTTGTGGGCGGCTCCGATACGCTGGTACAGGCGGTACTGGCGGGCGAGGGACCGGATGTGGCGCTGTTTACTTCGGTGGATACGCCGGTCAATCTGGCAATGCGCGGGGCGCTTTTGGAGTTGAGTCAGTTTGATGATTTTGAAGAGGTGATTTCCCAGTTTACGGATAGCGCGGTAGTTCCTTTCTGGTATAAGGACGGCTGCTACGCATTCCCTGAGACACAGAATTTTAACGTCCTGTTTTACCGCACGGATGTCTATAAAGAGCTGGGGCTCACACCTCCCAAAACATGGGATGAGTTTTATGAGCAGATTATCATTCTCGCCAATGAAAATTATATGGTAGGCGTGCCGCAGAACCAGAATATTTTCGAGACCTTCCTGTATCAGCAGGGGGCATTCTTCTACAGCGAGGATATGAGCAGCTCAACCTTTAACAGCAACGAAGCGCTGCTGGCGTTCGAGAGCTGGACGGGATTATATACAAAATACAGCCTTTCCCTTGTGTTCGATTTCTTTAACCGTTTCAGAAGCGGGGAGATGGCGCTGGCGATAGAGCCTTACAATCAGGTCAATTACCTGTACTCGGCGGCTCCCGAGCTGAACGGCTTGTGGGATATTGCAGTGATGCCCGGCACAGTGCAGGACGGAAAAATAAACAATGTGGAAACTTCCACTTCCACAGGCGCCATTGCGCTGGCGGATACCAAATATCCCGACGAAGCGTATGCGTTCCTGAAGTGGTGGGTGAGCGCGGAAACGCAGAGCGATTTCGGCGTGCAGGTGGAACAGACACTCGGTGTGGCGGCGCGGTACGGAACCGCCAATCTGGAAGCGTTTGAAGACCTTCCGTGGAGCAGTGCACAGGCGGACGTAATCCGGCAGCAGCGTGAAAATACGGTGGCGGTGGAGCAGATTCCGGGCAGTTATTATATCGCAAGAAATCTTTCCTTCGCATTCAGGGGTGTTGTGTATAATAACAAAAATCTGCGGGAAACGCTGTATAAATACAATATTGAAATCAATAAGGAACTGCAGCGCAAGCAAAAAGAATTTAACTACTAAGGCAGAGAGGGCAGGCGTGTTGAGTATGAGCGGTGAAAAAAGGCAAAAGAAAAAAACAACATTTAAAAAGTGGTTCAGGGCACAGGGACCCAGTCTTGTGTTTCTGGCGCCCTTTACCATCCTGTTTGTTCTGTTTACCATCCTGCCGATTGCGGCGGCAATCGTATTGAGCTTTACCTATTTCAATATGCTGAGCGCGCCCACCTTTGTCGGCTTTGACAACTATATCAGAATGTTCTTTGATGATGACGTTTTTCTGATTGCGTTAAAGAACACAGCCATTTTTGCTATGATTACGGGGCCGGTCAGCTACATACTAAGCTTTTTGGTGGCATGGCTGATCAATGAATTTAACCGTTTTGTGCGGACTGTCCTGACGCTGGTATTTTACCTGCCGTCACTGGCGGGCAATGTGTACTTTGTCTGGACGTATATTTTTTCCGGCGACAGTTACGGTCTGTTAAACAGCATCTTGACAAAGTTCGGACTGACTGCGGATGCCATACAGTGGCTGACGGATACCAAATACATGATGGCGGTGGTAGTGGTAGTTATCTTGTGGCTGTCTCTGGGAACCGGATTTTTGTCCTTTGTGGCGGGCTTACAGTCCATGGACAGAGAGCTTTTTGAGGCGGCGGCAATTGACGGCGTAAAAAACCGGTTTGCGGAGCTTTGGTATATTACGCTGCCGCAGATGGTGCCCCAGCTTCTCTTCGGAGCCGTAATGCAGATTTCTACTTCATTTGCGATTGGATATGAATGTATGAACCTGACGGGTTTTCCGAGTACGGACTATGCGACGCACACCATGGTGCTTCATATTCTTGATTTTGGACAGGTCAGATTTGAGATGGGCTATGCCTGTGCGGTGGCGGTGTTCCTGTTTGCCATGATGCTTATCATGTGGAAGGTAGTCAACAAGCTGCTGTCAAAATGGGCATAGATGCGCTGCGGGAAGGTTGAAAGGAGAAGTACGGTGAAAAACAAGAAAAGAAAAACCTTAAGCCGGTCAAAGGCAGGTACCTTTTTCATATTTTTATTTTTGATTGTGATTGGCGTGTTTATGCTGCTTCCCATCATTTATGTACTGGTGACGGCATTTAAACCACTCCATGAAATACTGGCGTATCCCCCGAAGTTTTTTGTGCGGAATCCGACCCTTTCCAATTTCAGCGATTTGATTGAAATTACGCAGGAGACATGGATTCCCTTTGAGCGGTCGCTGTTCAACAGCCTGTTTATTGCAGTGGCGGGGACGGCTGCCTATATCATTATCGCTTCCATGGCGGCATATCCGCTGGCAAAGAATAAGAGCAGGTATATCGGTATCTATTATCAGATAGTGGTGCTGGCAATCCTGTTTCGGCCGGAGGTAACGCGGACACCGCTGTACATCATTATCAGCAAGCTCGGGCTGATTAACACTTACTGGTCTTTGATTCTGCCGGTTCTGGCAGGAAGCTTTGGCGTCTTTCTGATGAGGCAGTTTATGATTACGGTTCCGAATGAGATGCTGGAAGCGGCAAGAGTGGATGGAGCAGGCGAATTTACCTGCTTCTGGAAGCTGGTTATGCCGTTAGTACGGCCCGCGTGGATGACTCTGACAATTTTTACTTTTAAGGACCTTTGGAACACGGGAGAGTCCCAGTATATTTACGAAGAAGCGTTAAAGACGCTGACGGCGGTTATGCAGTCCATTTCTTCTGCCGGTATCGCCAGAGCCGGTGCGGGCGCTGCGGTTGCCCTGATTATGATGATACCGCCCATCGTGGTCTTTGTGATTTCGCAGTCTTCGGTAATGGAAACCATGTCCCAGACCGGTATCAAGCGCTGATGGGGTGGACAGAAACGGGAAGAACGGAGAGTTTTTATGAAAAAGAGCAAAAAATTATTTGGTTCTCTATTGTGCGGCATTGCCATCCTGCTTTTTCCCCTGCCTGTGAAGGCGGCGGAAGTACCGTACCAGACTTACACCTATGACAAGTGGAACAATACGACACCGGCTCCCAACGGCTATCTGCCGACAAGGAGCATCAGCGGCGCAGAGCTTGGATGCGGCGATTTTAAAAACGCCTCCGACCTGTTTTACTGCGAGGCGAGAGGCGAACTGTATATTGTGGATTCCGGAAATGCACGTATCGTTATTTTAGACAAGGAGCTTCATGTGCTGGATGAGTGGACGACGCTAAAGCTTTCGGGCGGCGGTGATTATACCTTTTCCAATCCGCAGGGCATTTATGTATCGGAGGACGGCACAGCCTATATTGCGGAGATGGGAAATCAGGAGGTTGTCGTCTGCGGCAGGGACGGCCATGTTTTACAGGTACTCGGCGCGCCGCAGTCCACTTTGCTGCCGGATAATTTTAATTACCAGCCCCACAAGGTCGTAGTGGATAAATCGGGCAGGATTTATGTACTCTCCAAAGGCGTCTATCAGGGAATCGTCTATTTAGAGT
>CAMWLB010000223.1 GCA_947174985.1 uncultured Lachnospiraceae bacterium
CCATCGTAACGAATATTTTTGATACATATGGTGAGGAAAGTAAAGATGACAAAGATATATATAGTAGTTTGATGGCACAGGAAGCGCGGGAAAGGCAGCAAGAATTTGAACGGTTTTTGACTGAAAATAAATTTACGGTCTTACACTATGCATGTAGCAGAGATGAGAGCCACCAATTAATATTTATCTTGTTTATAGATGGATTTACAATTCAAAAAATTGGCCAGTATCCGTCTTATGCTGATATTGATATACCGCAGGCAAACATTTACAGAAAAGAATTGGGAGAAAAATATTACAATGAGTTGAAGCGTGCCATAGGATTATACAGTTGTAATGTAGGCATAGGTTCTTATGTCCATTTAAGGCGTATAGTTGAAAAGCTGATATTAGATGCTTTAAAAGAGGCGATTAAAGAGGGCGCAGTTACACAAGAACAATTTGAAATCGATGAAAATAAGCATCAGAGAAGAGTAGAAGACAAAATAAAATTGTTATCTGAATACCTACCTAAGCCATTAGTAGATAACAAAACTGTTTATGGTATTATAAGCAAAGGAATTCATGAATTGGAAGAAGATGAATGCCTCAAATATTTTCCTGTTGTTGAGCAGTTAATAAAAATGTGTTTAGATGAAAGCATTGCAAAAAAGAAAAGGAAAAAGGATGAAATAGAGTTGAAGAAAAAGCTATCTGCTATAAATACAGAAATAAAGGGAAAATAGCCACAGTAGTAAAAGCCCCCAATTTCTACTACGTTTTTACTACGTTTGACGGCATCAACTTGCCCCGTTTTGCCTCGATTTGCCATTTTCGTTACATATTTCACAATCTCCACGAAAAAAGGAAACCTCGCAAATCGTGCCAAAACACGGCAAATCAGAGCATTTCAGGAGGAAAAATAAACATGATTTCGCTACTTTTCGTCTGCCACGGCAACATCTGTCGATCCCCCATGGCGGAATTCGTCATGAAGCAAATCGTAACAAGAGAAAATAAATCTGCTGAATTTTACATCTCCTCCGCAGCGACCAGCACAGAAGAAATTGGAAATGGCATCCACTATGGCACCATCTCCAAACTGAGGGAAGAAAACGTTCCCTGTACAGGACATAGGGCGGTGCAGATGACAAGGGCGGATTATGAAAAATATGATTATCTGATTGGCATGGACGATGCTAATATCAGAAATATGCTTCGGATAGTGGGACAGGACAGAGAAAGCAAAATATGTAAACTTCTGGATTTTACGGATAAGCCGCGTGCAATAGCAGACCCGTGGTACACGGGAAACTTTGATGTGACTTATGCGGATGTACGGGAGGGATGCGAAGCTTTTTACAGGTATCTATGTATGTGTGGAAGGTGAAAAAACCAAATCATTATCTCGGAATATGCGGCAGCAGGTATTTCTGTGCGTAATGGGCGCAGAGACCGGTGAAAAGTCCGGTTATGGTTCCGCTGAGAACCAAAAAAGGAAGGTACGCGAGAACGCCAACATTGCGGGTTATCAGAAAAGCAGCACCGAGCTGTCCGGCATTGTGGAGCAGGGCACCGAAAATGCTGGTGATAAAGATAAAATGTCCGTTTAGAAAGCGGTTCAGCAGGCACATAATCACAAAGCAGAAAAGACCGCCGCACAGACTGTAAATCAGGCTGACTGCCTGTCCGGCAAAAAAGGCGGAAAGAAAGATACGTGCGAGCAGCACGATGAAGGCGTCTGCAGATGAAAAATTGAGCAGCAGAATCAGGGTTACAATATTGGACAGACCAAGTTTTATCCCCGGAATAGGGACAGGGTTTGGGATTGCGCTTTCCAACATAAAAATGGTCAGTGCCACTACCGTAAAGACGGATAGTGTAGTAAGTCTCTTTAGGTTCATGAGCAAACTCCTTTTTGACGGATTGCCTATAGATAATTTAATAACTGATAACATCCGGCTGTGACTGATTACTTGTTTTCAACTCTATCACAAGCCGGTGCGGCAGACAGACGATGGGCAGCAGGGTGGAATTGACAAAGCCCGTGGAGACGCAAAGCTTATCGGGGCAATCTGCGTCGATGATACCGATAGCGTCGGGGCGTACCTCGACGGTGTTGCTGCCGCCGTCAGGCGCAGGTATGGTAAAGGTGTAAGGGGTCGTGACTGCATGCAAATCTATGGTTTCAATGAGCTGTCCGTTCTGATAGATGTACGCCGTCAGTCCGTTTGCAGGTTCTTTAAGGCGAAAATAGATTGTCAAACAGGCAAACAGGCAAAATACCAGAACGAGTGCCGACAGAAGCAGCGCCCGTCTGTAGAAAACAGGCTGCGGGCGGTCTCTTTTTTCTTCTATTTTATCAGATGACATATCTTTCATGTTCAAATTTCCTTATAGTAATCCGCTGTTTTTTTTGCTATACTTTTTTATACGCACATGCAGTACTTATGCATATCCTCAGTATAGCAAAAGGAATTGTGGAAATGAAGAGAAAACCGAAAGATTTTTTGATAGCTTTTCTGTTAGTCAGCGGGCTTTTGATTTTTGCCGGCTGCGGCAAGGTGGAAAGATATTCAATGACTGATATTGCTATGGGAACGGTAACCAATCAGACGATTTATTCCAAGGACGGCGATTTGACGCTTGCAGTGAGGGACATTATGTTAGAACTGGAGCAGGAAGAGTTGTCATGGAGAATAGAAGGTTCTGAGATAGCGCAGATTAATGCAGCGGCGGGAAGCGGTGTATACACGCCGGTGTCCGACAGGCTGTACAAAGAATTGGGGATTTTGATAAAACTGTCGGAGGACAGCGGCGGCGCTTTTGATATCTCAATCCACCCTGTGGCGGCACTCTGGAACATAGATGCATGGGCGGCAGGGGAAAATCTGGAAGAGGAAGAAAACCAAGCGGCAGAAATAAACCTAGAAGAGCAAACAGCAGAAGAAAGCACTTTCCTTGACAAGCAGCAATCTGTCATAATACCGTCCCGTGAACAAATTGCGCTTGCTCTTTCGCATACAGGTTACGAAAACTTATCCCTGACAGACAGCTCAATCATGCTGCCAAAGGATATGGCACTGGACTTAGGTGCGGCAGGCAAGGGAATTGCATGCGACAGAATTGCGGCATATTTAAAGGAACAGGCTGTCTGCGGCGCGGTGATTTCCGTGGGCGGCAGTGTGGTGACCATCGGGAAAAAGCCGGATGGGACGCCTTGGCAGATAGGCATTATAGATCCGCGGGACACTTCTTCCTTTATCGGAATACTTTATTTGGAGGGTGAAAATTTTGTTTCTACCTCAGGGGATTACGAGCGGTACGTGGAGGTGGACGGCGTTCGTTACCACCACATACTGAATCCGGCGACGGGATATCCGGCGGACAGCGGTGTGCGGAGCGTCACGATTTTGTGTGACAGCGGCATTTTAAGCGATGCGCTCTCGACAGCTTGCTTTGTGCTGGGAGTGGAAGAGGGGATGGCACTGGCGGAAAGCTATGGTGCGCAGGCGTTGTTCGTGGACATGGAGGGCAATATTTCCATGACGGATGGTATGAAACAGTTTTTTAAAGAAAAATAAAGCGAGGACAGTAAATTGCAAAAACAGAAAACAGAACCTAGGCGTCTTATCACGCAGTGGGGACGAAAAATTGAACAGATGGAAGAAAAAGATACCGTTTTATCCGAATATCCCAGACCTTATATGGTGCGGGATAACTGGCAGTCTTTAAACGGTTTATGGAAATATGCGTGGCAGAACCGGCAAGAGAGCCAAAAGAGCATTGGTGAAAAACTGCGGGAAAAAATGGGCGGGAAGCGGAAGGAAAAATATGGGCACGAACTGCCAAAGCACTTTGACGGGGAGATTCTGGTGCCTTTTTCGCCGGAAACCCGTCTCTCAGGGGTGGAAAAGCAGCTTTTGCCGGGCGACTGTCTTTTTTACGAAAAAGAGATTGTGTTCAGTCCGCAGATCATGAGCCGCTATCAGGAGGGCTATCGTATTCTGCTGCATTTTGGCGCAGTGGACCAGCGATGTGAAATTTTTGTGGACGGCAGGAAGGCGGGAAGCCACAGCGGCGGGTATCTGCCTTTCACGCGGGATATTAGCGGATTTTTGAAAAAGGAAGAGGTGTTAAAGGCGGGTGGATGCAGGCTGAGTCTTCTTGTGCAGGACGATTCCGACACGTCTTTTCACAGTGTGGGCAAGCAGACTTTAAAGCCGGGCGGCATGTATTATCAGGCGACTAGCGGCATCTGGCAGACGGTGTGGCTGGAGGCAGTTCCGCAGATCTATATCAGGGATATTTCGTGGGATATTTTTTATGACGAAGGGGAAGCGGCGGTACAGGTAGAGTTAGAACCGGATATCCAAAACAAAAGGATCGATTATGAGGTGAAACTCACCTTTTTAAATGGGGAGTATGGAGCGGAAAGCTTTGACGCAGCGGAAAAAAAGCGGTTTGCTCTGCCGGATTTTACGAGCTGGAGTCCGGAAACGCCGTATCTCTACAGGGTGCGCCTTGATTTATATGAAAAAGGGAAAGCGGCAGTTTGCGACAGTGTGGAGAGTTATTTTGCCATGCGCAAATGCAGCATTGGAACAGACGATGCGGGAATCCGCCGTATCTTTTTAAATAACAAGTCTTATATACAGGTGGGCATACTGGACCAGGGATACTGGCCGGAGAGTATGTACACGCCGCCTTCCGAGGAGGCGATGCTCTATGACATCGAGCAGATGAAAGCGCTCGGCTTTAACATGCTCCGCAAGCATGTCAAGGTGGAGCCGCAGAGGTGGTACTACCACTGCGACAGGCTGGGCATGTTGGTGTGGCAGGACATGATAAACGGCGGCAGGAGAAACAAGGGGCTGTATGTGACCTATATGGCGACGCTGTTCCAGATTCTTCACATCAAGGCAACGGATCGACACAAATTTCTGCTTTCCAGACAGGATGCGGCGGGCAGGAAGGAGTATGAACAGGAGTTACGAGAACTGACAAGGCAGATGAAAAAACATCCTTCCGTGGTGTGCATGGTGCCTTTTAATGAAGGCTGGGGGCAGTTTGAAACGGAGAAGATGACGAAGCTGGTACAGGGCATAAATCCCAATGTGATTGTGGACTCAGCCAGCGGCTGGTTCGATATGGGCTGTGGGGATTTAAAAAGTCTGCACTGGTATTTTTTCAAGCTGAAATATAAAAGAGAAGCGAAGAGGGCGCTGGCGCTGACGGAATTCGGCGGCTATGTACAGAAGATAGAAGGGCATGTCTGTCATGAAAAAGAATATGGTTACAAAATTTTCCATTCGAAA
>CAMWLB010000224.1 GCA_947174985.1 uncultured Lachnospiraceae bacterium
GGCCGGCCCCTTCACAGTCTCAATCTCCAAATCGGTGAGCGCCTGAAGATCCCAGCCGCATTCCTCGCCCTCATCCTCCAGAAACACATGGTACTCTTCATTTTCCCCGTTAAACTTCGCCACAATCTTCTTTAATCCCACATCAGCATACAGTACCCTGAACACAATAGGGGTTTTCCCCTCTTCCTCGGGGTGTGTTTCCCACAAGTGCGACAGGTAATAATTCCTGTCAAAATCGCGCTCTATCCGTTCCAGAGTGCCGTCCTCCCCTATCTTGGCTGCAATTAAAAACTTTTCATACGTGGGGATGTAGGAGGTGCCGTTCCATTTCATGTGCCAGCTTTTCTCCCCGCTTTCCATGTCAAGGTCATATGCCCCTATCCTGTCTATCACAAGGACTCCCCGCTCCACCCCCGTTCCCAAGCCGGCAATGCTTGACAACCTGATGCTGCTGCCCGACAGGGTGCCGCTCTCCACATCAAGCGTTTTCAGCACATAATAACTGCCGCTTTCAACGGCAAGGACAATGCTGCCCTCCCTCGACATGCAGAGGTCACCGACCCATCCCTCCAGCCGCAGCGAGTGCCGCTCTTTCCCTGCCGCATCCAGCACCGCCAGCTTATCCGTCTGGTAGGCATAAAAGTTTTCCCCATCCGTGTACAGACTGCACCCCGTGAAGGCTGCCGGCACGCGCTCTAAGAGCAGTTCCCTCTCTTCCTTATCCTCATGGTAACACAACAGCTGGTCCGCATCATCTTCCAGAAACCAGACCCGTTCCCCTTCCAGGTACTGTGCCCAGAGTATGGTTTCCCCTTCCCGCAAGGGCAGGGCTGCCGTTTCCTCTGTCATTTCATAGTCATAACGCCCTCTCTCGGACGCACCGCTTCCGGTATTTTGTTCAGTGTCACCGCTCTCTTTGCGACCGCAGCCTGCAAGCAGCAGGGCAGTGGACAGAAACAGGCAGAGCCATTTCCTTCTTTTCATAGCTGACCTCTTTCATTCTTTTTACTGTACGGATTTTATTTGAGGGCGGCTGAAAACCGCCCTGTTTTCAGTGCATGGAATGAACCTCGTATACTTTTTCTTTATAACTCGCTGCCGCCCTGCATTTGGTGCATTCCAGCTTATATTCACGCCACCCAATTTCCACGAGACACACCGCCAGAATGGATTTTCCACTCGTCGAAGTGCCTACCTGCACAGAATGTGTGTATGTTTCAATGGAATCATTAACTCCATTTTGAATATAGTACGGATGATCACATACGTCGGTCGTTGCAGCCGACGCCGCCATTCCCACACTTCCTGCCAGAATCATCACCGTTGTTAATAATGCCACCATTTTCTTCATTGCTTTTACCCTTTTCCTTTCCTGCCGCAGCCTTTTTCTAATCCTCGATCACATCTTCTGCGGCAAATACCTGTATATCCCGTTTGGGGATTCTACGTTTACAGTTACCGTTTACATTCCCAATGGAATCCCCCCCCCTATGTATTTTTTCCACTTCTTTAGCATTATAGCATAATCTGTTCAAATTTAAAGCAGCTTACACCATCTTCGACATGTTTTTAGTAAGAAATAATCAAACCATTTTTCTTTGCCTCTTATCGGTTTACTTTTGACCATTCAATAGCAAAACAGGACTTATCTAGGAAAAACTCGTCTTATTTCAAATTGAATAAAAAGTCAAACCTTTCTATAATAAACTTATATCAGGCGCGCAGGATAAATACTTATAAGGAGATTTTGATTATGCGATTATTTACTATTAACGAAGTGGCTATGATGACGGGCTTTACGACAAGGACGCTGCGAAATTATATCAGCGCCGGAATACTGGAGGGAGAAAAAATAGAGGGTGTATGGAAATTTTCTGTGGACGACTTCACCAATTTCATTTCAAACCCGAATGTGATTTCCGGTATAAAAAGCAAAAGAAGCGCGCAGGCACTTGATTTTCTTGCAGATGACAAAAAGAAGGAAAACTATATCTGCACAATCCTGGATTTTTATGTGGATGACGAGGAATCCGCTGAGATATCCGACTTTTTCTGTGAGCAAATGAATTGCAGTGCTCCAAAGAGCAGCACACAATTCTCGTTACAAAGAAATGGCAGAAATACGCGGATTATTCTGACCGGGCCGGAAGACATTATCTCGGAAATAATGCATAACTATTATTCCAGATAGAACACAAAAACAGGAACTAAACCGCCACCGCGATTTAGTTCCTGTTTTTATTCTCAATTTTTTCTTACACCTTAAACTTGCTGATAGCCTCCAGCAGCTCCTCTGTCTTGCTGCTCAAACCATCCGTTACTTCGCTGAGTGCATCCGCCTGCTTCATCTGCTCGGATACGGTTTCATTGACAAGCGTTGCCGACGCGGCGGTCTGCTCTACAACGCTGGAGATACTCTCAATGGCTGCGAGCGTTTCAGCCCTGCCGTTGCTCATCTGTTTCATATTACCCTGTATCGCCTGTACATTGTCAAGCAGTTTGCTTATACTGTCATTCATATTGGAGAAATTCTGTCTTGTCTGCTCCACAATTTCTCCCTGTTTCTCTACCACTGCTTTTGCATTGGCGGAGGACTCCCTTGTCTCCACAGTCATGTCACTGATA
This sequence comes from uncultured Lachnospiraceae bacterium, assembly GCA_947174985.1. Taxonomy (GTDB): domain Bacteria; phylum Bacillota; class Clostridia; order Lachnospirales; family Lachnospiraceae; genus Acetatifactor. The sequence goes on from CAMWLB010000224.1 coordinate 2,626, forward strand.
ATATTGACAACCTTTCTGATTTCCTCTGCCGCCTGCATGGAATGGTCTGCAAGCTTCTTAATTTCTTCCGCTACCACTGCAAATCCCCTGCCGGCTTCGCCTGCTCTTGCCGCCTCAATGGAGGCATTCAGGGATAGCAGCGTCGTCTGCTCTGATATTTCATTTATGGTGTCAACAAATGTTGATATCTCCTGTGATTTTTCAGAAAGCTCTTCAATTTTTGCATCTACCTGTTCCGTCATTCTGACAGTTTCGTCCGCCTGTCTAGTGAGAATCTCCATACTGCTGCTTCCCGCATCAATCATGGATTTGGTACCGTCAGCCAGATGCCCCATCTCAAGCACGCTCTGCTCTGTGGTGAGAATTATTTTGGACAGTTCATCCATCTTATTTAAACATTGCCCGGCATCCTCCACCTGACGGTTGACGCCCTTATCAATTTCTTCCATGGCGCCATGGATGTTCTGCGTACCCGCACTGAGCACCTCCGTTGCCTGCGACACATCGACGGCAGATTCGGATACGTCTTTTGAAATCGTTACCGCCTTTGCCACCAGATTCTTGGTATTGGATACCACGCCCATAATGTGGCTTGCCAGTGCACCAAACTCTGACTTATTTTTAATCGTCATATCCACCGTCAAATCGCCGTTTGCCACTCTTGACAACCTGCGGATAATACTTCCCATATTTTTGCTTATGCCAATCACAATGAATACGCCCAGCACTCCCACAAAGATGCACGCAAACAGAACAAACCACAGCACAGCCCGTTTCAGTTCGTTTGCCTCCTTCATCATCACATCTTTCGGAATCAGTGCGCAAAGCATTGCATTGTTTGCTTCACAGCGGGAAGCCATAAAGCAGTACTCCTCTCCGTTCAGCCTTACATCTTTACTATATTCCTCTTCGGACGCAAGCGCCTCGTCAAAATATTCCTGACCAATAAAACTGAAGCCCTCTTGTGAAACTTCGCCACCTCCTTCTTCGGTAAGGCCTGTCAGAATCTCGTGCCCGTCCGCTGTAATAAATCCTACAATGCTTCCCTCGCCGAGACCGGTCTCCTGCATGATTTGCATGATGTTTTGACTGCTCAAGTCAATCACGATACACGCATTGCCCGCCTGCATCGGCATATATAAAGAAATGACATATTTGTCAGGATTCAGACCGAATACCTCATCAATCAATTCATGTCCGTAAATCCATCTGTCCCTTATATTTCTTGCCTTAACCACACTTTCCTGCTGTGCAAGCAAATCAGAGAAGAAACCGTCCTTCAGCTTTAAACTCTCCTGACTCTGGGACGTCAGGCTGCCGATACCGGACTGCGGAATAATATGTATATTCTCAATAAACCTGTTGGCAATCTTTCTGGTAATAATATTGCTCGCAAGGTCCGACTCCAACAGCCTGACCTGTTCCTGATTATCCTTAAAGATATTGCGCGTATAATTTATTACATCACCATCATTATAAAGCTCAAGCGCACTGGAGCTTACGGTCTCAAAACCGTAATTCATATAGTCCGTGGTCATCTGCAGCGCCTGCAGAGCCGTCGCACGGTAATTATTGACCATACCCTTTTCAGCCTTATTGTATGCATAGATACCAATGCACACCACCAATAAAACCGGCAGGGTAAACCCAATGATAAGTTGTGCCTTTAAACTCAGGTGAAAGCCCTTTCCTGTTTTGACCTTTTGTATTTTGACTTCTTCAGTCACCGTTTTTTCGCCTTTTGGCGCCTTTTCCTTTTTCGGTTTGGGCTCTTTTACCTTCTTTGGCTTCGGCTGTTTTTCTTTTTTAGGCTTCTTTTCCTTTACAGCCTCCGGCTTTTTTTCCGCCGCTCCCTCCGTTTCATTGACCACTGCACTCTCGTCCCCTGTGTTCCTTATATTTTCATCTCCCATATGGTACCTTCCCTCCGAATACCTGTGTTCTGGCGGTACTCCTGTTCTTATCATAACATGGAACCCCTCCAAAAAGCAATCTGCAATAATCGGCGAATTGCATTTATTCTGTCTGGCTTTCTTCGTAGACTTCTATTCCATACATATCGAGGAAATATGTTTCTATTCCCCGATAGCCCCACTCCCGTATGGCATTGCCCCGCTCAAGCGCGACGGTCATAGGTACAAAGCCCCAGCGAATTCCCTCACTACCCAGCAGGCTGCTTGTGCACGGCCCTCTGTAGACGGCATATTCCCCTCGCTCATAGCCCAGCATAAGAACCATTTCCCCATAAGCAACATCGGTCATTGCCTCATAGCCTTCTACTTCAAAATATTCATTACAGCCGTTCATGAACTGCCCATTTAAAAATTCAACCACTTCCTTATCGTCCGACATAAGCTGGGTATTGTACTCCAAAGCCTCCGCGCAGTACAACTCCATCTGATAAATAACATACTCCTTCGCATCGATCCGAATGGTTAAATCAAAGGTTTCGGAATCCGTAAAGCGCAGATTCCAGAAGGCATTTTCCACATTTTCCGTTGCACCGTTACTGATAGCGTAATATTCTGCAGTGACAACATTATGCTCAAGATCATAGGCGGAGACATCAGGTATCAGCTTGTACTTCGCCGCAAATCCCAGCGCTTCCCTTACTCTTTGCAGCAG
>CAMWLB010000225.1 GCA_947174985.1 uncultured Lachnospiraceae bacterium
GGGCTACGCTTGATGATACCGGCATTGTTTACCAGAATATCAATCACGCCGACTTCCTTTTCAATCTGCGCAACCATGGCATTCACTGCCTCTTCATTCGTAACGTCACATACGTAACCATGTGCCTTGATACCCTTTTCCTCATATGCGGCAATTCCCTTGTCAACCAGCTCCTGCTTGATATCGTTAAAGCAGATAGTAGCGCCTGCCTCAGCGTATGCAGAAGCAATCGCAAAACCAATACCATAGGATGCCCCCGTTACCAATGCAACCTTGCCTTCCAAACTGAAATTTGTGTACTCGCTCATTTTTCTTCTCCTTCTCTTATTATAATTTTATGTTACATTAAATCCTTCATCGCAACGCCGTCCATATCATCAAAATCCTGATTTTCTCCGACCATGCCCCAGATAAAGGTATAGGCTCTGGAACCGCAGCCTGAGTGAATGGACCAGCTCGGGGAAATCACCGCTTCTTCGTTGCGCATTACAATATGCCTTGTCTCGTTCGGCTCTCCCATGTAATGCATCACGAAAGCATCCTCCGGCATTTCAAAATAGAGGTATACCTCCATGCGCCTGTCGTGTGTATGGCAGGGCATCGTGTTCCAGACACTTCCGGGCTCCAGCTTCGTCATGCCCATTTCCAACTGGCAGCTTTCTACCTGTCCGGGCAGGATGTATTTGCAGAGAATTCTGTGGTTTGCATCCTCTAAGCTTCCCAGTTCAACCTTGTTTTCATCCTTTACAATGACTACTCCCTCTTCAGGCTCTCCTTCCGGCTTAATCAGCACGGTAGGACAGGTTCTGTGCGCCGGAGCGCTGTTTAAGTAGAACTTAGCCGGATTCTTTCCATCCTCGCTGGCAAAGATAATTTCCTTAGAGCCCATGCCAATATACATGCCTTCCTTAAATCCTACTTTGTAAGCCCTTCCATCTACCGTAATAGTTCCTGCGCCGCCGATATTGATGACGCCAAGCTCTCTTCTCTGGCAGAAGTACTCCGCACGAAGCTCGTCCCCCGCTGTCAGCACAAGGGGCTCCACGGGCACCGCTGCTCCCGTAATAATTCTGTCAATGTGGCTGTATACCAGCTTAATCTCGCCCGGGACAAACAAATTCTGAATCAGAAATTCCTCCCGCAGCCTCTCTGTGGTATAATGCTTCACATCTCTGGGTGATACTGCTGTTCTCAGTTCCACGCCTGCCTACACTCCTTTCTTTTTGGCAGTCAAACTGCCCTTTTTGATAAATTCTCATGTAAGTGCTTACATTATAGCATAATCTTCCATCAAATACCATACCCTTTCTGAGGTTTTTATGCTATTTGTACAATTCTTCTTAATTGTATTATACAAGACCGAATTGTCTAATTCTATTCAAATATTGGTCAAAATATTGCATATATTGAACACTTGAACTATAATGAACACAAGAAACATTGCAGAATTTTCAGAAAGGACGCACCATGGAAGAACTGACCTCCTGCAGGCAGGCCATCGAAAACTGCCTTGCCACACACACCTTTTCCATTGCACACCTCTACAAAGAAGAAAAAGCCATGGACATGCATATCCATGACTGCTACGAACTGTACTATTCCATTTCCGGCGGCAGGCAGTTTCTGATAGACAACCGTTTTTACAGCATTGCGCCCGGGGATCTTTTCATCATCAACCAGTACGAAAGCCACAAGCTGACGCAGATTGACAGCTGCGTCCATGAGCGCATTGTGCTTTCCATACATCCTGAATACCTAAAGTCACTCTCCAGTACAGAAACCGATTTGGACTACTGTTTCTCCTACAGACAGAGCGAAGTGACGCATAAACTTTCTTTAAGCCGTGAACAGCAAAAACGGTTTTTGTATTTTATTGACAAAATCATTTCTGCCAAAGGCTATGCGCACGATATTATCGAACGGGCTGCTTTCATGGAACTGATTGCCATGATCAATTCCCTGTTCAAGACTTTCTGCCGCAAACAGCCTGCCAAAGCGCCGGATAAGGAGCTGGCAGGCTATAAATACAACCATCAGGTTGACGACATTCTTTCCTACATCAACCGTAATATTGCAAATCCCATCACGATTGATACGCTGGCGGGCGAATTCTTTTTAAGTGAATCCTATATATGCCGCATCTTTAAATCCGCGACAGGCACTACCATAAACAAGTATATTACCGCCAGACGAATCAGCATCGCGAAGGCACTTTTAAACGAAGGCGCAAGCGTCAATGAAGCCTTTGAAAAAAGCGGCTTTTCTGACTACAGTAATTTCTTTAAGGCATTTACAAAGGCTGTGGGCATTTCCCCCAAAAAGTACGCAGGGTTGAGTGTAAGCTGATTACACTTCCACCTTGGGAAGTCCGTCAAAGCCCTTCTGCAAATCTGCGTCCGAGGGAATGTAATCTGTCATTTCTCCGTCGTTGTATTTCTGGTATGCCACCATATCAAAGTAGCCGGTTCCGGTAAGACCAAACACGATGGTCTTTTCCTCTCCCGTCTCCTTGCACTTCATCGCCTCGTCAATTGCCACACGGATGGCATGGCTGCTCTCCGGTGCAGGCAGGATACCCTCGATTCTCGCAAATTTCTGTGCCGCCTCAAACACACTGGTCTGCTCTACCGCTACCGCTTCCATCAGTCCGTCATGATAAAGCTGGGACAGGGTGGAGCTCATGCCATGGTAACGAAGCCCTCCCGCGTGGTTAGCAGAAGGAATAAAGCCGCTGCCCAGCGTATACATCTTTGCAAGCGGACACACCATTCCTGTATCGCAGAAATCATAAGCAAATTTTCCTCTTGTAAAACTGGGGCAGGATGCGGGCTCCACCGCAATGAAGCGGTAATCTTTTTCGCCGCGCAGTTTTTCTCCCATGAAAGGCGAAATCAGACCGCCTAAGTTGGAACCGCCGCCGGCACAGCCAATGATAATATCCGGCGTGATGCCATATTTGTCCATAGCCGCCTTGGTTTCCAGACCAATCACTGACTGATGTAAAAGCACCTGATTTAAAACGCTGCCCAGCACATAACGATAACCCTCATGACTGGTTGCCACTTCTACCGCTTCTGAAATAGCACAGCCCAGACTGCCCGTTGTCCCGGGATGCTCTGCCAGAATCTTTCTGCCGACCGCCGTAGTCTCAGAAGGAGAAGGCGTCACACTTGCACCGTAAGTTCTCATCACTTCACGCCGGAAAGGCTTCTGCTCGTAGGAAACCTTCACCATGTACACCTTGCAGTCAAGTCCAAGATAGGCACACGCCATGGAAAGTGCAGTTCCCCACTGTCCGGCTCCCGTCTCAGTGGTAACGCCTTTTAAGCCTTGTTTCTTTGCGTAATACGCCTGCGCAATGGCAGAATTCAGCTTGTGGCTGCCGCTGGTGTTATTGCCCTCAAATTTGTAATAAATCTTTGCCGGTGTATCCAGTTCTTTCTCCAGACAGTATGCACGGACAAGGGGCGACGGACGGTACATTTTATAAAAGTCCTGTATCTCCTGCGGAATATCGATATATGCCGTCGTATCATCCAGTTCCTGCTTAATCAGCTCGTCACAGAACACGGGACGCAAATCCTCGTATCCCATGGGCTGCAGGGTCCCGGGATTTAACAGGGGCGCGGGCTTATTCTTCATGTCGGAACGCACGTTGTACCACTGCTTTGGCATCTCACTTTCTTCCAAGTAAATTTTGTAAGGGATTTTCTTTTCTTCGCTCATATAATATCCTTTCCTGTTTCAAGTACAGATTGTTCTTTTTATTTATAGTACATCAACGCATTAAAGTCAACCTTTATTTCTGCAAAGCCGCCTCATGCGGACATAACGCACAATACACCGTGTCAGCAATCAGCTGCAGCCCTGCCGGATTAGGGTGCAGTCCATCCTCCTGATACAGAGCGGTCACCTCTTCTCTATCCAGCTTTTCAAAAGCGGCATGGACATCAATCTTCCTGATATCCGGGTTTGCCGCTAAAATTTCCGTAAAGAAAGGCATAAGCTCCTGCAGATAACGTTCCTGATGCTTGCGCCAGATACAGTTTTGTATGGGCGCGGGAATTCCGATATAGATAGCAGCATTGGGCGCGGCCTGCCGCACGCTGTCAATGATGTTCTGATAGCAGGAAACAAATTCTGTCTTTCTGCTAATCATATTACACAAGGGATTGGTATAGTCCTCCACATCATCCTTTCCGTCCTGCGCATCATTCGTGCCGAGCAGTATCACGTAAATATCCCCTTTTTCTGCAAGTGCCTCCCTGTATCTTTCCTGCCTCACATAAGGAAATCCCATTACCTGCCCGTCAAGCTCCAGATTCATGGCGGTGCAGCAACAGACGCCTTTGTTTACCACATCATACGCTTCTCCCAGAAGCACGCCCAGCCTATAAGGGTAGCTCTCCTGCTCCCCCACGCCAAAGCCTTCTGTGATACTGTCTCCCATACATACAATTTTGGTTTTCATCATTCTCTTCCTTTTCTGTGCTCCGTTTTATGCAAAATGGCTGCTGCATTCTTTCCTGACTCATTTTCCGGCATTGTCTTCCATCTTAAAACCGCACATCCTTTTCCTCTCCGGCCTTCAGTTCCAGCTCCATTATCTCTTCTTTGTAGCGCACCTTCGTGCGGATATCGCACTTCGCCCGCACCACCGTGTGGGTAAGTCCCCCGTCCTGCCAGTAAATGTCCACTTCCGCGCCGCCTTTTACGCAAAGCCCTTTAATAGAACCGCTTTTCCATGCATCGGGCAGGGCGGGCAGCAGTACAATCCTCTCAGAAGTACTCTGCACCAGCATCTCCGCGATGGCAGCCGTCGCGCCAAAATTGCCGTCAATCTGAAAAGGCGGATGGTTGTCAAAAAGGTTGGGCAGCGTGGATTTTGCCAGTATCTGTTCAAAATTGTAGTACGCCGCCTCTCCGTCCCAGAGCTTTGCATAGTGGTTGATAATCCACGCACGGCTCCAGCCCGTATGTCCGCCGCCGTGGGAAAGACGTCTTTCCAGCGTCACCCGCGCCGCTTTTGCAAGCTCCGGCGTGCCGTCCACCGTAATCTGCTCCGACGGATGCAGTCCATAAAGATGAGAAATATGCCTGTGCCCGGGCTCTGCCTCCTCATAGTCCTCCTGCCATTCTAAAATATTACCATTTTCTCCTATCCGCGTTGGCATCAGCTTCTCTCTTGCTGCTTTTATATGCTCGTTCAATTAATCAGAAACAC
>CAMWLB010000226.1 GCA_947174985.1 uncultured Lachnospiraceae bacterium
CTCATTTGGTTACTAGTTGGTAATAATCTGCTCTGTTTCCTTGTCGAATACGTGAATCTTCTCTACATCCATTGCAAATTTCACGTTGTCGCCAGGTCTGGAAGTTGTACGGGAATCTACTCTCGCCGTTACAGGGAACTCTTCAATATCAAAGTACAAGTAAACTTCTGCACCGAGCAATTCGTAAACCTTAATGGTAGATTCGAATACGCTGTTCGGATTAGACTCGATGTACATCTGAGAATCATAGATATCCTCAGGACGGATACCGAAGGTAACAACCTTTCCGTCATAACCGCCGTCAATCAGCTTCTTAGATTTAGCAGCCGGAAGAGGAATGCTGTGGCCTGCAATCTTCAAGCTTGCAACATCGCCATTAACCTCAACAGTTGCATCGAGGAAGTTCATCTGCGGTGAACCCATAAATCCTGCTACGAACAGGTTCTGAGGCTTCTCGTACAGGTTCTGAGGTGTATCAACCTGCTGAACAACGCCGTCCTTCATAACAACGATTCTGGTACCAAGGGTCATAGCCTCTGTCTGGTCATGTGTTACGTAGATGATGGTGGTGCCAAGTCTCTGATGAAGCTTTGAAATTTCAACACGCATCTGCACACGCAGCTTAGCATCCAAGTTGGAAAGAGGCTCATCCATAAGGAATACCTTAGGATTACGAACGATTGCACGTCCCATAGCAACACGCTGTCTCTGTCCACCGGAAAGAGCCTTCGGCTTTCTGTCAAGAAGCGGTGTCAGGTCAAGAATCTTAGCTGCGTCCTTAACCATCTTGTCGATTTCATCCTTCGGAACCTTTCTCAGTTTCAGACCGAATGCCATATTGTCATATACGGACATATGAGGATACAGAGCGTAGTTCTGGAATACCATCGCGATATCTCTGTCCTTAGGCTCTACATCATTTACGATTCTGTCGCCGATTTTTAATTCACCGGAGGAAATATCTTCCAAACCTGCAATCATACGAAGGGTGGTTGACTTACCGCATCCGGAAGGACCTACGAAGATGATAAATTCCTGGTCTGCAATTTCAAGATTGAAATCCTTTACTGCCTCAAAGCCGTTGGGATATACCTTGCAAACATTCTTTAAAGATAAACTTGCCATTGTAAAACTCCTTTCTCATTGAAGATACTTACGTATCACTAACTGACTTTAAGTATAGCCGAAAATCTTCATTACCGCCATACCACTATTACACAAAGATTTTTTCTTTGATTGTAAATTTTGCTTATAAACACCACTTTTTTTATCTCGCACCGACAAGTTGACTAAAATCAACAGCTTATCCTATACATGTTGTACAAAGAGACTGCTAATTTGTATCCCCGTAAAATGCCAACTGATTTTTTCCGCGTTTTTTCGCTACGTATAACGCCTTGTCTGCCGCCTTGTAAAGCGTTTCGAAATCTTTGCCATCCTTGGGGAAGATTGCCGCACCGATACTTGCCGTCGCGGAATATTTGGTCGCTTCTCCCGCCTTGAAATCCTTGAAGAACCGCTCTACACGGCTTGCCTCCGCCCGGATAATCTCTTCCGTCTTCATATTACACAGGAATATGGTAAATTCATCGCCGCCGGTACGTCCCACAATATCCGTGGCACGGAATTCCGCCTTGATACGCCACCCAAGAGTCCGAAGCACCTCGTCACCGAAGGCATGCCCCATGGTATCGTTGATTTTTTTGAAATTATCTATATCAAGGACAAACAGCAGCCCAAGCTCGTCAGGATGCTCCGCCATTTGTTCTTTGATTTTTCTTTCCGTTGCCATCTTATTGTATAGGCCGGTGAGAAGGTCCGTATCTGCCTTATTGGCCAGTTCCTTGCCCTTTTCATTGCTCTTTTTCTGCGATATGATATAAATCGTCAATACCGCTCCCACGAAAAGAAACAGCACAATTACAATCTGCCATACCATGGCATTACTGGAAGACCAGTTGCGTTTCACCATCGCATCGACATAAGACTTTTCAACGCCTGACAGCAGCGTCAGATTTCCAATACCGACCGGTACATAAATCAACATTCTGTCATCCTTCTGCCAAGACAGATAAGTAACGTCGGAATTTTTATTCTGTACGCGTGTATAGAGCCTGTCAATCACCTTGTTGTCCTGATTCTCTCTCAGAAACACAAAGTAATCTCCATCCTTCTTACACAGCGCACTGTTTGTGCTGCCTGCCGCCGCCACAATCTGTCCGGAATTTTCCAAAAGAATGTAAAAGGTATTGGAATTCAGATGTGTCCGCTTTACCAGTTTTTCAAATTCTGCGATATCAACATAACAGAGCACATAGCTTACGGCACTCTCATCCTGCATTACAGGTGCCACCACCAGTATTGCGGTCTGGCCGGAAATGCCGTCGTCTGCCACGTAGAGCACCTTTCCTTCTCCGGTAAAAGCACTCTCAAAATATTCCGTTCCTGACAAATCGATGCGCTCTCCGCCAAAACGGTATCCCGTACCATCCACATCACAGATTGCTGCATCGTAAACTGCTTCATCAGCATAAATCGCAGCCAGCACTGCTTCCTGCTCCGCACTACTGTCAGCTGCCATATAAACTGCAGCGGAATCCGCGCTTTTCTGGACACCATATATCAGCATCTGCATCTGTGCAGCATACCCCTGCATCATGCTAACCAGTTTTTCTTCTGCTTCTGTCCGCTCCTTGCTCTTGCCCGATACAGTAAACCGCACTAATAACACAATAAAGACTACAAGCAGTATAAATACAGGAGTCAACGTTTGCCTAATATTACTGTTTATACGTTTACCTTTCATTTCTTTCTCTCATTCTGCCGCTTTGTCGGCTGTAATCATCAGAATCTTGTCCTTTGTCACATTTTTAATTCTGCTCAGTTTCCTCAAAAACCGGCGTGTCACTGAATATCTTTTCTGTTTCTTCGCTTTCCGGCTCTTCTTCGCCTTCTTCGGCTTTTTCCCCCTCGAGCCTTTCCAGTATCTTATCTTCCAGCTTTCTAAACATTTTATTGTAAAGCACGGCGCTTACATACACCGGAACAGATATCCCCAGCACTAATATGACGGGAAATAATCTGAGGCTGAATATGCAGAGCACATAGGGCAATACATACAGGACAGCCATCAGAATCGTTTTCGGCAGCTGGATAACACTTAACGCAAACGCATTTTTGATGGTTTTTGTAATGGTATTGACAAACTTTGCCTGTACTGCAAACACCCATAGCACCATAAATAGGAACAATATGGCGATTGCCATGATAACTACCTGCAATGCCGTCGGGATACTGACCTCTTCCACGTTCTTCATGATATAAAAATCCGCACCGAAAATAATAAGCACGAGCAGTATGATAAGCCATATGGCTGTAGACTGCTTAAAATTCATCTTGAATGACCTGAAAAAATCCTTTGTGATGTATCCTTCCTCATTGCGGTGAAGCTTCAACGCCACATAATGCGCTGAGGTCAACGCGGCTCCCGCCGTAATAATGGGAATACAGCACAGTAACGTCAGAATATTCAGCCACATCAAGTCCGCCACTTTGTTGAGAAACTGTATCAACGGACTGTCAATATCAAACCATTTACCCATGTAAGCACCTTCCGTTCTGTTCTTTACTGTAATTGTCGCGATTGCCGTTACAGGAACTTTTCCATAGACGTCACGCGGATGCCGGAATACTCCTCTTCCTTCGAGCAGGCGTGAAAGCCTACCCTGTAATAAAATCCGAGCGCGTATGGAGCCGCTTTGACCGACATGTAAAGCTCATGTCTTTCCTTTTTCAGATATTCTGCCATCCTTTCTATCAGCTTCCTGCCCACTCCCTTTCTGTGATATTCCTTATCCACAAAAAGAAGTGAGATATGGTTGCCGTTCCTGACAGATATCTGCCCGATAATCCTGCTTCCGTCCACCGCCACCAGCATAGGATAATTGCCCTCCACAAACATCCTGTATAACCTGCCATCAGTAATGAAATCGCGGAAACTGGCAATCCCTTCCTGTGTATAGTCCCCCGCCTCAAACTGCAAAAATGTCCGCCAGACCATGTCCATGACCGCCTGCCAGTCCTCAGAAGTCGCCCATCGTATCTGATAAAGCGCCTTGTCTTTCTTCCTCATAATCAAAGATTTATCCCCTCTGTCGGGCTGCCGTCCGAAACTTTCCCTATAAATCATATCAAATTTAGCTTCGAATGGCAAGGTGCTTTGTCAGCCAGACTTCTATGTCCTCCATCACCTTTTTGCGATCCGGCTCTCCCAAGAGCTCATGCCTGTCCTCGGGATACAACTTTATCTCAAGGTCCGTAAGTCCGACATCCGCAAGCGATTTGTACGCCTCCTGCACCCCTTTTCCGTAATTTCCTACCGGATCCTCCTCCCCTGAGAGAAAGATAACCGGCAGTTCTTTGGGAATCTTCAAGAGATTTTCCCGTTTCTTTGCCCTTGAAATCAGTTCGAACAGTGTTTTAAAACCGTTTACCGTAAAGACAAAACCACAATCCTTGTCGGCAATGTACGCCTCCACCCTGTCCGAATCCCGCGAGAGCCAGTCAAAATTTGTTTTGGCATCCTTGATACGTCTGTTATAACTGCCGAAGGCACCCTTGTCAATAAACCGGCTTGGATGCTTTGAGCCTTTAAGGAAACCCGCTACAGCCGCCGTCACCTTGGAAAAACACAAAAGTGCATTGGACTGCATGCCCGTCCCTACAATCAGCGCACCGTCAATTCCGGATCCATACCTGCAGATATAATTTCTGAGAATAAAAGAGCCCATGCTGTGCCCCAGAATGAAATAGGGCACCCCAGGATACATTTCCTGCGTCAGTTTTTTCAGCCTGTGCACATCCCGCACTACCACGGTCGCCGGATCCTGCTCACAGAAGTAACCCTGAAGCCCTCCCTCCGGCACGCTCTTTCCATGCCCGAGATGGTCGTCTCCCGTGACCACATAGCCTCTCTCCGTCAAAAATGCAGCCAATTCCTCATATCTTTCGACATATTCCGACATGCCGTGTACAATTTGTACGACAGCCACGACATTTCCCATGTCCGGCGTCCACCTGACGGCATGTATCCGAGAGTGATTGTCTCTGGAATCAAAATAGAATTCTTCTTTTTTCATCCTGGCACCATCTCCTTCGCTGTGTATATATCAAAACCGCATGGCGTCCAAAGTACACCATGCGATTATTATACACTAT
>CAMWLB010000227.1 GCA_947174985.1 uncultured Lachnospiraceae bacterium
AGACAAATCCTTCCGCTGCCGCCATGCTGCCATGGGCGGATATCCTGTTGTGCATATCCGAAGAGCTCAGGTGCCGCGCAGCGCTTTACAGCGATGCACAATTTGGGCAGACAAACCGGCTTTTTACGGACTTGCTGAAAGAGGCAGAAACAGAAGCTGCCGCATACAATCCGGAGGCGGTGATTTCCCTCCTGCAAAAGCTTGTCTTTGCGCTTCAGGTGCTTCCCGAAGCCGAACATGCAGATGCCCTAATGGAACAGGCTCATTTTGACCACGCCTGCCTGCGCCACCATCGGGACGATACCATAATTGTACTTGGCGATTCCCATGTCAATTTCTTCAGCGGCAATGAAGAGTTGTCCTTTTTGCCGATAGGCAGGGATATCAACACCTGTCCGACCAATACGCCCTACCCCTTTACGCCGCTGCATGCCGGTCCCTGCCTTGCCTATACCAGTAACCGCCTGCAGACCACCTATTCCTTTCGGGAAAAGGCGGAATACCTGTGTCGGAATTTTATAAAGCCACATGCTAAGATTCTGTGCTGTCTCGGCGAAATCGACCTCCGCGTCCATGTGTGGAAACAGGCGGCGCTGCAAAACAGACCTTATGAACAGATTGTGGACGATATCCTTGCGCAATATATACAATTTCTTCTCCGGCTGCAGGAAGAAGGCTTCCGCGTATCCTGCTGGGGTCCCATCGCTTCCCAGAAGGAAAGCTGCCCTCTTAATCCTAAATCCCCCCGCAACGGAACCGAAAAAGAACGCAACCTTGCCACGGCGTATTTTAACCGGCGTCTCTCTGAAATGTGCGAGAAACATGATATTCTCTTTTTATCCATCTTTGACAAAATGGTGACACCGGATTTTGAAACCCGCGAGCAATATCTTTCTGCGGACTGCTGCCATTTAGGGCAGAGTGCGCTTTCCCTTGCGCTGCCGGAGTGGCAGAAGCTGTTTTCATTTATTTTACCATAGCTTTTCCAGCGTTTCAAACAATTCCACAATATCCGCCAGCAGGTACAGCCTGTCTGCTTCTGCAAGATTTTCTTCTGACAGACTTTTCTGTATAGCCGCACAGCGTTCCCACACTTTGTCAGGAACCGGAAGCACTTTTCCAAAAAGCTCCACGCTGCCCACCATCTCTTTCAATATCTCCTGCACTTCACCGGACCAGATAAGTCTGTTTTCATAGAGTTCTTCATAAATATAAAGTGTTTTTTGCTTTAGTTTTTGAAGATTTTCATATATCTGAGCCCGAATCTGATGATTTTCCGCACCCTGCTTGTTCTTTTCCAAAAAAGACGCTGCTTCCTTCTGTTCCTCTCCTGATAACAGTTCCTCCGAAAGGCTCTGTAATTCCTGTGCAAATGTCTCATAACACCTTAATGTTTCTGTTTCGTTCAAAACAATTCCCAGTTTCCGCCACAGGAAATTCCGTTCCCGCAAAGGCTCCAGCATTTCCCGTATCATATAAAACTGCACGCGGATTCTCTCATCATACTGCTTGCTCACACTGCTTTTCTGGCTGTTTACTTTTACTAGCACCTCCTGCACAAAACCAATCCTGTGGTTCTGCGCAAAACGCAAGGTAAATTCAAAGTCCTCGTATGCCTTCAGCGTCTCATTAAAGCCGCCTGCTTCTATGAAGTCCTTCGTTCTTATCAAAATTGTCTGGGTGCTGATTAAAGGATACAGCAAAAGATGAGAAAACAGGCTGCCTTGCTTCTCCTCGTAAGGAATGTTTCTGGATGGGATAACCGCCAAAAGCGCTCCATCACGATAGAAACCAAATTCACTGTATACAAAAGACAGTTCTCCACTGTCCAGTATAAGCTTCATCTGCTTTTCCAGCTTATCCGGCATCCATTCGTCATCGCTGTCCTGAAAAGCCAGATATGCCCCGCGCGCCAGCTCCGCACCCATGTTTCTTGCTGCGGAGGGTCCCATATTCTTCTCCGCTTTTCTATATCTGACTCTTTCGTCCGCAATACCTTTTACGTACTCTTCCGTCCCGTCCGTAGAACCGTCATCCATAATAATTAACTCCAGATTTTTATAGGTCTGCTTTAACACACTGTCCACGGATGCCGGAAGCGTATGGATTCTGTTGTAGGTGGGTATCACGACACTGACCAGAGGCAATTTTTTATAATTCATTTATATAACTCTCCTTCTCTTCTCACTTTACGGTATCCGCAGCACACTGTGTACCGGCAATTTTAGCGCCAATCGCTGACATGTTATAGTAGTAAATCCAAGGTGTTTCTGCAATCATAGCTTCTATTTCATGACGGTAGCTGTTAAAAACCACCGTAGTGTATGCTGTTGTGCCATTCTGCCCTTCTACCGGCAGCAGACCTTCCAAAGATTCCCTGCCCCTGTCCATGGTTTCTGTCGCATGGGACATCCCACCGGGGTATGCCAAATCTACTCCTACCAGAAAAATTTTCTCAGCTTTAAAGCGAATCGCCGCTTCTATCGCCAAAGAGGTTACCGTGCCTCCGCCTTCCCATACATCATTATATTGTTCCGTAATATTATCCAGATTTTCCATGCCCTTCAAAGGTATTAAGTATTTTTCTCCCTCATAAGCCGCCGCAAATTTCCAGTAAGCGGTCATCCCCAACAGCATAGGGACCTTTTGGCCTTCCATCCCCTCTATCTGTTTATAGGTGCGCTCCTGTGCATCTAAAATTACCACCATATTCGGTGTAATATTGTTATTCAGCAACTTCTTAAATACAGTCCCTACCGCAATGATTGTCCTTTTTCCCTGATTTTCCCTAAGAAATTCTATATTGTCATCCAAAGACGGACCTGCTGCCACAACAATGAAATCCTTTTTCAACTGCAAGCTGTCAAATTCCGTTATCAGCTTACAGCCACTTCTGAGATTACTCCAATAATTTATCTCCTCATTTCTTTTGAACTTATACCCCGTACTCCACTGTGCATAAAGTTCTCGCAATATCGGTTGGGCATCCACTGATTCCCTTGCAACTTCCGTTGCCAATATATAAAAACCTGTATCAGCTTCCAGTGCACTGTTCAAAAACGCAAGCGAATCCGTATCAACAATAACCTCTACCTTGTCCTTTGGTATCCAGTCCAGCACACCATAGTTTCTGGCATATTCTATCACTCTGGCATCCCTCTCAAATATGCGGATAGCAGCCGCGCCATCAGAAATAACATATAGCTGATATGCCAGATATCCCAGTCCGCATCCTAATATGCTATACGCCTTTTTCCGCGGGTCAAATATATATTCCGCTATCTTTTTTGCCTCCCACATCGGACAAACCGTACTATGTACATAGAGATTTTGATGTAAATCTTTTAATGTCAGAAAACCCGATACCGCCGTCTCAAACAAAAAATCTCCCTCCTCATTTTCTGTTTGAATGGTTCCATAGTACTGCATACTGTTCTCCAACAGCGGTATCACCTTATTTTCTATGATATCTCCCATCAAAATTAAATCGTTACTAATCTGCTTAATATGTACAATGTGGTTTGCCAGTTCTTCTCCACCTGCTTTATCCCATGTCGTATACCTTTGACAGACATCAAGTAGCCGAGGCAGTATTTCGTTGTATTTCATTGCAGCGTGATGCTTATCGTAAACCTTCGTGTATTCCACTATCCGGCGCGCCTCATATACCAGCTTTGCATCCTTATATATTTCTTCCAAAAAAACTTCCGCCATATCTCCTTACTCCTTTAACTACAACAATCTTAACATCTATAAATTTTCGAAAAACAAATTGCAGTTTATATAGCAGTATTATATAATAATCATCAAGTTGCAAACTGATGCAAACAAAAACATCCGAAATCATATGCAGGGAAAAATGAATCATGAAAATACTATTTTTAAACTGGAACAGCTTTGGAAATGAAGATTTGACCGCAGCACTGAAAGAGCTCGGACATGAGGTTCTGCTTTATCCTTTTTCCAAATCCATATCCTTTGATGATAAAAAGTGGGAGCAGGAATTTATTTCCTTCCTCCGCTCCAAAGCACCGGATTATGTTTTTTCCTTTGCCTATTTTCCCATTGTCTCCAAGGCATGTGAAGCGGAAGGCATCCTCTATCTCTCATGGGTGTATGACAGCCCCCATGTTGCGCTGTACTCCTACACCATGCTCAATCACTGTAATCGTATCTTTTTGTTTGACAAAGAGCTCTGCCTGACTTTTCTGAAATCAGGCTTCCAAAATATCTATTATCTGCCCATGGCGGTAAATCCCTCCCGTATTGGACGCATGCTGAAAAGCCAGTCCGCGGAAACCAGAAGGCAGTACGCCAGCGATGTTTCTTTTGTCGGCTCCCTGTACTCTGAGCCAAAACACAACCTGTATAGCCGGCTTACCAATATCAGCCCCTATACCAAGGGCTATCTGGACGGGCTGATTCAGGCACAGATGAAGGTGTACGGCTATAATTTTCTGGAAGATGCGCTCACGCCGGATATCATGTCAGATTTACTAAGCTCCGATTATCCCATGAGACCTGCCTCTACCAGCGTACACAGCAGCGAATACCTCTATGCGCAGTATGTGCTGAACCGTCGGGTAACAGCGCTGGAACGGGAAAAAATCTTAACTCTTTTGGGACAGTCACATACGGTTGATTTATATACGCATGATGCATCTGTGTCCATCAAAGGCGTCCGCAACCACGGTCCTGTGGACTACTACGATACCATGCCGTATGTTTTTTACAATAGTAAAATCAATCTCAATATTTCCCTGCGGAGCATCCACAGCGGCATCCCCCTTCGTGCCTTTGATATCATGGGCAGCGGCGGTTTCCTGTTAAGCAACTACCAGTCTGATTTCATGGACTTTTTTACGCCTGATGAAGACTTCGTGTTTTATGACGCCGTGGAGCAGGTGCCGTCCCTTGTACAGTATTATCTGACACATGAGGAAGAACGCAGTACTATCTGCCGGAATGGCTATACAAAAGTAACCCAAAGCCATACTTACAAGCAGCGTCTGGAAGAAATCTTCTCCGTCCTTTAGTCCATTCCTTCCTCTACGATACGCAGCATATCGGACAGCCTGTCCCGCAGGGAAAACTGTGCCATTATTTTTTCGCGTCCGGCCTTTGCAATGACTTCCCGCTCCTCTTC
This sequence comes from uncultured Lachnospiraceae bacterium, assembly GCA_947174985.1. GTDB lineage: Bacteria > Bacillota > Clostridia > Lachnospirales > Lachnospiraceae > Acetatifactor. The sequence goes on from CAMWLB010000227.1 coordinate 5,147, forward strand.
ATGCTGCAGATAATAGTCAACCTTTTGCATCAAGTCCGTCATGTCGGTATACATGACAAGCTCTACGC
>CAMWLB010000228.1 GCA_947174985.1 uncultured Lachnospiraceae bacterium
GCTTTCTCCTGCCAGAAATTCACTCCGCTCAGCAAGAATGACAGGCATGGTATGTTCTCCCGTCTCGGGATTCAGTCGAAAAGTCATGGGATAGTAATGTCTGACGCCCTCGGGTTCAAAGCACGCTATATGTCCCAAAACGCCTATCTCGCCATTTTTCAGCAGATATGCGGCATTGACGCCTCCCCATTCCTCAGGTAAAAACAGCTCCAGCAGCGGCGCATTTTCTATCACTTCCTCTGTCACGTCCGAAAGTCCGTCCACAACGGTAAATCCAACCTTTCCCCTGCCGCCCTTTTCTCCCTGCGGTCTGGTAAAAATACCAACCCTTTTATCCGCAAGTTCCACCAGACGCACATCCTTCATACCGATGGGGCCTTTCACAAAAGGACGCAGCTCTGTCAGACGCCCGCCGATAAAAAATGCAGTTCTCCATGCAACCCACCCGGGATTTTCCGGATGGGGAAAGACCTCCGTGCCACCGAGAATATACTGCCCATCTATCATTGTAAGGCAGGGGTCCTGCAATTGAAAGCGCGGCATATCTTCTGCCGGCACGTAGACGTCTTTCTTTGTTTCCTCAAAAAAGACAGTCTCCGATTTCTCGCTATCCCTTGGCTCTACGCGCGCGCAGATAAGCTTTTTCCCTTCATAGGAAAAGGGGGCCGTCGAGTTGTATACATCTTTATCATCCACCCCGCAAAAAACCGGTTTTACCGCCTCTGCCTGCACGGTTCCTCTGTTTTCCCTGTGCTTTTTCAATAAACTGTCAATACTCTGTATTTCCATGGTCCCTCTCATTCCGCCGCACCATCGGCATTGTAGTAAAAGTCATAACATTTACACAGACAATTTGTCCATTATTTCCTGCAATGTGATTCTTGCACGGCAAATTTTATCGTCCGCCGCACCATAATAAATCCACAATTCGCCGCCTTCCAAAATGCATCCGCAGGTGAAAACCACCTTTCCGAAAAAGCCGTTCGTCTCATAGTCCTTCTCCGGCTCAAAAATGGGAAGCTTCGCTTTCTTTATCATTTTGCCCGGTTCCTGCAGTTCTGTCAACATGGCGCCCAGACAGTAACGGCTATTTTTGTCCGCCGCATGGTATATATGCAGCCAGCCGGCATCCGTATATACGGGCGGCGCACCGCTTCCAATCCTGCCGCCCTCCCAGCCGTCTTCGGAAACACCGCACACATGCCTGTGATTGCCCCAGTGGATTAAATCCGGCGAATCCGCCTGCCAGATATCCGGCGTCCCGATTTCAAACGGAACGGGGCGGTGAAACGCCTGATACGAACCGTTAATTTTTCTCGGAAAAATAACCACATCTTTGTTTTCTGGTGGAAATGCTGCTCCAAGCCGTTCATAGTGCTCGAAATCCTTCGTCAGAAGAATCGCCGGCATCGCGCCAAGCTCCGATACCGCAGTATAGGTAATGCAGTAAGTTTCTTCTTCCTCCAGGTACACAATCCGCGGATCCTCCATTCCCCAGCGTTCATAGCGCCCGTTCCAGCTTAACGCAGGCTTTTCATCGACGGTAAAATGGATTCCGTCACTACTCCTCGCAAGACGCAAATGGGAAATAGAAGTCAGGTATTTGATTTTTGCAATCCCCGACGGCTGCCTTTTGCTTATCATGCGGGAATCCGAAAAATCATACGCTTCCATCTCCGCTTTATGCACCGTCACCGTTTTCAGCACATCTGCCTGTTCATCATAAACAGGAATCTGCAGTTCTCCCTCTTTTTGCTCCCTGCAGGATTCCGCCACTCTGCAAAGAAGCAGGTACTTATCTTTATATTTGACAGCGCCGCAGTTAAAAACACCGTCCACCTTCAGCCAGTCATGGGAAGGCTTTACGTCTTTTGCCTCTATAATCGGATATTCTGGTTCTCTTATCATGATCGCTCCTGTCTGCATGTTTTCACATACTTATAAATTCAGCCATTATCACTCAAATCGCAGCCGGATATCAGTCTTATCGCATGTACCGTCCTGCATATACAGTTCTATCAGAACTGTCTTGCTGCCGCTTCCATAGTCCTTGGTCTGAAAGGATACCTTATCAGCTCCTGCAAATTCCGTGACAACCCCGTCTATTGTAAGCAGTATCCTGTCCACTTCTCCCTCCGGATTGGTCGAAACACATTCCAAATCAAGCTTTACTGTGCCGCTCACCGTATCGTTGTTGGCAAGATTGCCTATATGAATGGAAGCTGCATCTGCTGCAATCCAGTTTCCGTCCACAAAATAGTTTGTTCCCGTATGTTCCACCCGGCTGCCTGCCGCAAGCTCTATGATTACCACGGCTTCTCCTGCCGCAAGTGTAACCTCAGTCGTTCCTGAAACCCCACTTGCGAACACTTCCTTTTTGACGCTGTTAAACAAATCGAAGCTTCCATCCGGCAATGTATAAGTAACTGTCTTTTCCGTATCATACGGATTAAACAAAAGCCACGTATCATACGTATTCCGTTCCGACACCTGTGCATTACAGTTGATTTTCAGAATACCGGACACGTCAGTCGGGTAAATAACCGCTCCCATCATACCCATATGGGCGCCGCTGTACAAAGAAAAATCGGTTTCCGCCCAGCCATAGACGGTAGGGTCTCCTCCAAACCATGGTGTTTTACTGTTCTGGCTCTTTCGGATTCCCTCGTAAGGGACACAGTATCCCCATTCTCTTATCTGTTCTAAAAGCGCTTCGTCAGAAGACGCCGACTGATTTTCCAGACTCGTCGTATCCGCAAAGAAATACCTGCTGTTTGACGCAACCTGCAGATACCATGTTCCGAGCGCCTGTGCGTAGCGGGTATCATATTTTGCAAGGGATGACATGGCGTAGGCCGCCGCAAAGGTGTTCATGGCAAAAGCGTATCCGCCGCCGTCAGTAGTGCTTCCCATCAGACCATTCATGCAGTAGTCACCCCACTCTCCTGCTATGGAACCCCAGCCGCCACGCGGTATGGAACCGCCGTTCATCACATCATTGATAAAGCCTTCCACATCATACTCTGTCCCGTATTCTGCATTGAGTTTCGCCGCCAGCGCAGGTGCAAAATACAGAAGCGCTTCATAAAGAGAGCTTCCTTCAAAAGTATCCACAAAAGCAATACAGGTTTTTACCATCTCCAGATAGCGTTCCTCTCCGGTAAGCTCATAGCCGTACCACATCAGCACCGCAATGCCTGCCGCCGAATCCGGCTCCTTCCAGATGTCGTTCTGATAAGGCTGCATTTCCGTAAAGTCAAAACCCGTATAGTTAAAGCCGTCTCCCGTCGCCATGATTTCAGCAGCTTTGTACCAGCTCTCTATTGCCGAAAGTGCGTCTTCCCTGATTTGCGCTTCCTCAGGATAACAGACTGATACCTGTGTATATAGTATCGCGGGATAGATCAAATACCACATGGAAGTGGTCTTGGAAGAACCCGCCGGATTATTCAATATTATGTTTTCTTCCTCAGAGAAATAGGCGTGAAGCTGACTCACATAATCGGCGCCGTCCTGAGATGACTTGTCGATTCCCATAAGCGTTGCGCTCAAAACGGATGCCACCGTCGTCACAGCTTCCTCGCTGCCGTCATTTCCAACCCTTCCGTCCCCTACATACGCTGCCAGTCCAAAAGTGTCATAGGTTTCGTCCGTCCACATAAACGGTGCATAAACGCCTGTGAGAGCTTCGTTGTAAACCAGATTGTCAAAGGCTTTGGCTCTTTCCCTATAGTCAAACCATTCATAATCTTTCGGGAGCACAGATGTATATCTGTCCACCCTGTCAATATTTTTTTGTCCCGCCATAAAAGTTGTACTGTCCTCTGTATTGTTCCGACCGCATGCGGTCGGAACAATTAGAGCTGCTATTAATAACACTGCCAGTTGTTTTTTCATAGTCACCACTTTATTATTTGGTATTTACAACAACGATTTCAGATACGGATACAGTTCCTTCAGGACCGCCTGCAGGATAAATCCAAAGCTTAATCTTGCACTGCTCGCCATAGATGTCCTTGAAGTCATCGCCGAGCGCTTCCGTCAGTTTAACGCCTGCATACTTATTCCACTTTAAGTTGTTGTCGTTGATGATATAGAGACCCCACTCATGGTCTGCAATCGGGTTTTCGGGAACAATCTTCATACCCCAGTTATAGCCGTCAGGATTCTCAAAAATCTGCGCTAAAATCATAGGGTCCTTGGACAAATCGATTTCAAAATAACCGGATTCTACGCCGCCCCAGCCGTCTGCTGCCGCTTTAATCGTCACATATCCATCTGCATCATTGGTAGATTCCACGGTTCCTGCACCGCTTCCCTCAGAAGGCGTCTGCATGGAGCCCCATGACGCGATATCCTTATAGGTAAAGGTCTGTGCTACTTCCCAACCGCCGCTTGTCTTTTTGTCACCACATCCGGTAAGGCAACCTGCGATCATTACTACTGCCAAACTTGCTGCTAACCATTTTTTCATCATAATTTTTTCCTCCACTTTGTATTGTGTTGTTTTTGATATATTTGCTTTATCCCTTTACACCGCCCATCTTTACGCCTTCCATAAAGTACTTCTGCGCGTAAAGGAGAAGTGCAATAACAGGGATTAATGCCATAAAGGATGCTGCCATCAGAGGACCCCAGAGAGTCTCTCCCGTCATGGAACTGAACGAAGCCAGCGCTAACTGTATGGTGTATTTAGGCTGTGAATCGATGTATATCAACTGTCCCAAAAGGTCGTTCCAGGTTCCCATAAAGGACCAGAGGCTGATGGTGATTAACGCCGGCTTTGCCAGCGGAACGAATATCATACGGAACACCTTTAAATTCCTTGCTCCGTCTATCCATGCTGCTTCCTCATAATCCCTCGGAACTGTCTCAAAATACATTCTGAGGAAGAAGATAAAGGAAGCGGAGCCGCAGAATGCCGGCAGCACCAACGGCACGTAGCTGTCTGAGAACCCCAGTGCCGACCACACCATAAAGGTAGGAATCATGGTTACTTCATAGGGAAGCATCATGGTCGCCAGCATAATCATAAATAGAAAATTGCGTCCCTTAAAATTAAATCTGGCAAATCCAAATGCCACCAGCGCCGATATAAAAACTTCGCCCAGAATCTTGGGAATCGCTATCACCAGTGTGTTAAACATACACTTGAAAATCGACACTACTTCCAATGCCCGCGCATAGTTGGCAAGGGTTGCTT
>CAMWLB010000229.1 GCA_947174985.1 uncultured Lachnospiraceae bacterium
GCCTCCGGCAGAGGAAGCAGGATATAGGAGGGTTTCCCAGACAGGAAGCAGAAACGGTACAGAAACGGTGCTGGGGACAGAAGAAATCGACAGTATATTGGAGCGGACGTATCATGCCAACAGGCGGGATAAGGAAACTGCCGGAAAGGGGATTTATCGAAAACGACCGGAAAAAGAGAAAATTCCTGCAGTGGAGAGAAGTTTCCGTCCTGCACCGAAAAAGGAAGAGTACCTTTTGGTAGACGGTTACAATGTAATCTTTGCATGGGACGATCTGCATGCGCTGGCGGAGGTAAATATAGACGGTGCGCGGGGCAGGCTTATGGACATTCTGTGCGACTATCAGGCGATGAAGGGCTGTCATCTGATTGTGGTTTTTGATGCGTACCGGGTAAAAGGACATGCCACGGAGGTCTCGGATTACCACAATATCCATGTGGTCTACACAAAGGAAGCGGAAACGGCGGATCAGTATATTGAAAAATTTGCCCATGAAAACGGAAAGAAGTATGACGTAACCGTGGCAACTTCCGACGGGCTGGAGCAGATTATTATACGGGGCGAGGGCTGCCGGCTGATGTCTGCACGAGAACTGCAGGAGGAAGTAAAGAGAGAAAAGCTGCAGTTTCAGGAAGCGTACATGAAACCGCCGTCAGGCAAGGCTTATCTCGGGGAGTTCCTGGATAAAAGTGATTTAGGGAAACCGTGATGGAAGCAGTATTTCCTTAAAATAAAAGCAGGTGATACCGTTGCCGCTATTTGGAAAAATGAGCGCAGCCGCAGCGTCCACGGCAAACAACACTACCAGCACGGCAAGTATCCGGTGGCGTGTGCGCAGAGACAGACGTTCCCAGTATTTCAGCAAAAACGGAGCGGCAAGGCAGGTGAAAAAAGCACCGGACAGCGCAAATCCTAAAACGGAATACAGACAGATGTAGCCGCGGACACTGAGAAACTGTCCTGTGTAGTCCCAGTAGCGTTTGTCAAAGAGCGTGTCAAGCAGCCAGCCTGTAAACAACTCCACAACGGCGCCGATGCAGGCGGAATAGAAGAAGCAGAGCAGAGGGCGCTTTTTTTTGGGGTAGAGTAAGATGAAAATTAGGACGGCGCCTGCCCCATAGACAGGAAGCCATGGACCGTAGAAAAAACCGCGGTTGCAGAATTCCCCATCTTTTATCAGAAACAGCAGTACTTCCCACAAAAAACCGGCAAAAGACGCGGCAAAAAACAGAAATAGTATGGTATTGATTTTGTATGAATAAGCGTTATTTTTCATGCGCTTAGTATTGCCAGAAGCATATGAAAAATACAGTTGAAAGAATGAACGTCAGAAAATATAATAATAGTAAAGGTATTTTATGGTTTGCGAAAGGAGAGGGTTTATGTTTCGACTTTATATTAATCCGCAGCACAAAAAAGGTCATATTAACAAGGAACTGCAAGGTCATTTTTCCGAACATCTGGGAAGATGTATCTATGAAGGAATTTATGTGGGAGAGGATTCCCCTGTTCCCAACACGAACGGTATGCGAAATGATGTGGTAGAGGCACTGAGGGAAATACAGATTCCGGTGCTCAGATGGCCCGGCGGCTGCTTTGCTGATGAGTACCACTGGATGGACGGAATCGGTCCGAAGGAGAGCCGCAAAAGAATGATAAATACCCACTGGGGCGGCGTATTGGAGGACAACAGTTTCGGTACGCATGAATTTATGGAGCTGTGCAGGCAGCTTGGCTGTAAGGCGTATGTGAACGGCAACGTGGGAAGCGGCACTGTCCGCGAGATGAGCGAGTGGGTGGAGTATATGACCTTTGACGGCGTATCCCCCATGGCGGATTTAAGGAAAGAGAATGGCAGGAAAGAGCCTTATACAGTGGACTATTTCGGCGTGGGCAATGAGAGCTGGGGATGCGGCGGCAACATGCTGCCGGAGTATTATGCCAATGAATATCGGCGTTATCAGACTTATGTGCGCGTTTACAGCGCGGAAAGACCGATCTATAAAATAGCCTGCGGACCGAGCGAGGGCGATTACGGGTGGACGGAAACCCTGATGCGCATGGCGGGCGGTTATATGGACGGCTTGTCCCTGCACTACTACACCGTGCCGGGAAACTGGGAGAAAAAGGGAAGCGCAACGGAATTTGACGAGGCAGAATGGTACAAGACGCTGAGAAAGACTCTGTATATGGACGAGCTGATAAGCCGCCACTCTGCCATCATGGATAAATACGATAAGGAAAAAAGAGTCGGTCTGATTGTGGACGAATGGGGAACCTGGTATGACTGCGAGCCCGGCACCAACCCGGGATTCCTCTACCAGCAGAATTCGATGCGGGATGCGCTGGTGGCGGGCATAAACCTCAATATTTTCAACAAGCACTGTGACAGGGTAAAGATGGCAAATATTGCGCAGCTTGTAAATGTGCTGCAGGCGGTGATTCTGACAGAGGGAGACAGGATGCTCTTAACGCCCACTTACCATGTATTCAACATGTACAAGCACCATCAGGAGGGCGAGCTTCTTGACAGCTATGTGGAGACAGAAGAAGCAGGCGTGGCGGAGGACAATGTGCCGAATCTGCAGGAATCCGTTTCCATGGATAAGGACGGACATATCCATATCACCATCAACAACCTGTCTGCTTCCGAGGCTTATGAGGTGGAGCCGGTGCTGGCGCAGGCGGTTGTAAAAGAGGTAAAGGGAACGATACTGACGGGCAGCATGCGGGATCATAATACCTTTGACGAGCCGGAAAGGGTGCAGCCGAAGGAATTTACGGATTACAGCCTGAAGGACGGCAGACTGACTTTTAAACTTCCTGCATGCAGCGTGCTGCATTTGGAGATTGGAGTATAAATGCGTATGGACGAATTGAGAAAAAAACAAATTGAAGAGGGAAAGACGGTTCTTGGCATTGAGCTTGGCTCTACCCGTATCAAGGCGGTGCTAATTGGCGAGGATAATGTGCCGCTTGCCGCAGGCAGCCATGAATGGGAGAACCGGCTGGAAAACGGTATCTGGACGTATACGCTGGACGATATTTGGACGGGGCTTCGGGACTGTTATAAAAAGCTGGCGCAGGACGTACAGACCAGATACGGCGTTACCTTGCGGAAAATGGGTGCCATGGGATTTTCCGCCATGATGCACGGGTATATGGCGTTTAACAAAGACGGAGAACTGCTTGTTCCGTTCAGGACATGGAGAAATACCATGACGGCGGAGGCGGCGGGACGGCTGACAACGCTTTTTGACTATCCGATTCCCCAGAGATGGAGCATAGCCCATCTCTATCAGGCAATATTAAATAAGGAGCCGCATGTGCCCGAGATTGCTTTTCTGACCACGCTTGCCGGTTATGTGCACTGGAAGCTGACGGGCAAAAAGGTTCTGGGCGTCGGCGAGGCATCCGGCATGTTTCCCATCGATACGGCGACGGGCACTTACCATGAGCGTATGCTGGCGCAGTTTGATGATGTGGCAGGTGCGCCGTGGCAGCTTCGGGATATTCTTCCCACAGTGCTTACCGCAGGGGAAGCGGCGGGCGTGCTGACAGAGGAAGGAGCTAGGCTTTTGGACGAAGAAGGCAATCTGGAGGCGGGAATTCCACTCTGCCCGCCCGAGGGAGACGCCGGAACCGGTATGGTGGCAACCAACAGTGTTGCAAAGCGGACCGGCAATATTTCAGCGGGTACTTCCGTATTTGCCATGGTGGTGCTTGAAAAAGAGTTGACGAAAGCGTATGAGGAAATTGATTTGGTGACGACGCCATCCGGCGAACTGGTGGCGATGGTACATTGTAACAACTGTACCTCCGATTTGAATGCCTGGGTAAATTTGTTTGAAGAATGTTTAGACAGCTTTGGATGCAAGGTTGGTAAAGATGAATTGTACGGCACGCTTTACAGGAAGGCGCTGGAGGGCGATGCGGACTGCGGCGGACTGCTGGCTTACAACTATGTATCGGGAGAGCCGGTTACAGGCTTTGATGAGGGGAGACCGCTCTTTGTCAGAACGCCGGACGCAAGGTTTACGCTTGCCAATTTTATGCGGGTGCATCTCTTTACCTCTTTGGGTGCGCTGAAGACGGGTATGGATATTCTGTTAAAAAAAGAGAATGTCCGCATTGACAGGCTGCTGGGACATGGAGGGCTTTACAAGACGCCCGTTGTCGGGCAGCGTGTGACGGCTGCTGCCATGAACGCGCCGGTGTCCGTGATGGAGACGGCAGGCGAGGGCGGCGCGTGGGGCATTGCGCTGCTGGCGGTCTACATGCTGCAGAAGGAGGAAGGGGAAAACCTTGCCGCTTATCTTGCCCGACATGTGTTCGCAGAAGCAGAGAGTGTTACTGTAGAGCCTGATCCTTCTGACGTTGCGGGCTTTGAGGCGTTTATGGAGCATTATACAAAGGGACTGGTTGTGGAAAGGGCAGCAGTAGAAGGTCTGTCAGAAGCATAAAGGCACAACAGAGGTGTACGAATACATAAGCAGATGTGAAAACAGGAAACAAAAGTCAAAGCTATAATGGTCTGTATTGTGCATATGTACAGGTCGGAAAAGAGGTTCATATGTTAGAGGAATTAAAACAGAAGGTATATGAAGCGAATATGGCGCTGCCCCGATATGGGCTTGTCACCTTTACATGGGGCAATGTGAGCGCCATTGACAGGGAGAGCGGGCTGTTTGTGATTAAGCCCAGCGGAATCCCCTACGATGCGCTCCGTGCAGAGGACATGGTGGTGATGAACCTTGCGGGAGAAAAGGTGGAGGGACGTTATAAGCCGTCCTCGGATACGCCGACGCATTTGGAACTGTATAAGGCGTTTCCGGAAATCGGCGGTATTGTGCACACTCATTCCCCGTGGGCGACAAGCTGGGCGCAGGCGGGACGTTCCATCCCCTGTTACGGAACAACCCATGCCGATTATTTTTACGGGGAGATTCCCTGTCTGAGAACTTTGACACAGGCGGAGATTGAGGAAGCTTATGAAACCAACACGGGACTTCTGATTGCAGAGGAATTTAACAAGGGCAATCTGGATGTGAAGGCGGTTCCCGCAGTTCTGTGTAAAAATCACGGTCCCTTTGTATGGGGAAAAGACGCGGCGGAAGCGGTTGAACTTGCGGTTATTTTAGAGGAAGTGGCGAAGATGGCAGCAAGAACGGAATGGCTGCGCGCCGATGTGGAGCC
>CAMWLB010000230.1 GCA_947174985.1 uncultured Lachnospiraceae bacterium
ATGAGAGAGAAGTACGAGTCACTGGCACTTGCAGATTTGAAAGGAATTGCGAAGTCGAGTTGAATGAAAGGTGTTTCCACTATGAAAAAAGCACAGTTGGTGGAAGCGATGCTTGCGCAGGACGAAAAAGATAAGGCGGCAAAGCAGCCGTCATCTGCAGGTGAAGAACAGTCGGGCAGACAGGAAGAAAAGCAGCAGGAAGGGCGCGTTTATACAGAGCGGAAACAGAAAGAGCGCAGCCATGTGGAAAGAAAGTCTGAGGAGCGCAGTTACGCTAACGGAGAAAAGAAGCCGGAAGAGCGTGTATATGCGGAAAGAAAGCCGGAGGAACGCCGCTACACGGAGCGTAAGCCGGAGGAACGCCGTTATACCTACGAAGAACGCAAGCCGGAAGAACGCCGTGTTGAGGAGAGAGGAATAGAAGAGAGAAGGCCGGTGCAGACCGCGGGAAGCGAGGTACATGCGCGTCCGGTGCAGAATATTGACAGAAATGCGGTATATGATATGAATACTTTTCCGCCCGAGCTTGACAGCGGGCAGGAGGCAAACGGAATTCTGGAGGTTATGCCGGACGGCTACGGCTTTATCCGCTGTGCCAACTATATGCCCGGGGAAAACGACGTGTATGTGGCGCCCAGCCAGATACGCAGGTTTGGTTTAAAGACGGGCGATATTCTGGTGGGGAACAAGCGCACCAAGACCCAGCAGGAGAAATTCAGTGCGCTGTTATACATTAAGACAATCAACGGGTTTCCTATAGAAGTGGCGATGCGGCGCAGAAGCTTTGAGGATATGACGCCGATTTTCCCGGATGAGAGGATTCGCCTGGAAGTTCCCGGTGCAAGTGTAGCCATGCGTGTCATGGACATGGTAAGCCCGATAGGAAAGGGACAGAGAGGTATGATTGTGTCTCCGCCCAAGGCAGGAAAAACCACGCTGTTAAAGCAGGTGGCAAAATCCATTCTGCGGGGCGAGCCCAATATGCATATGCTGATTCTTTTGATTGATGAGCGTCCTGAAGAGGTGACGGACATCAAGGAAGCGATTGAGGGTGAGAATGTAGAGGTGATTTATTCTACCTTTGACGAACTGCCGGAACATCACAAGAGGGTTTCAGAGATGGTAATCGAGCGCGCAAAGCGTCTGGTGGAGCATGGCATGGACGTGGTGATTTTGTTGGACAGCATAACACGTCTTACGCGTGCTTACAATCAGGTGGTGCCGCCCAGCGGACGTACGCTTTCCGGTGGTCTTGACCCTGCGGCGCTGCATATGCCAAAGCGTTTTTTCGGCGCGGCAAGAAACCTGCGCGGCGGCGGCAGTCTGACGATTTTAGCTACGGCGCTGGTGGAGACAGGCTCCAAAATGGATGATGTGGTTTATGAGGAGTTTAAGGGAACCGGCAACATGGAAATGGTGCTGGACCGCAAGCTTTCGGAAAAGCGCATTTTCCCCGCCATTGATTTGCAGAAGTCCGGCACGAGAAGAGAGGATTTGCTGCTCAACACGGACGAGCTGGAGGCGATTAACATTATGCGCAAGGCATTGAACGGCATGAAGGCAGATGAAGCGGCGGATCGTATTCTCGATATGTTTTCACGCACGCGGAACAATCAGGAATTTGTAAATACTGTCAAAAAAATGAAGTTTATTTAAAAAATGCTTGCATATTGGTGAATAGCATGTTACAATAACAACGCTGTTTGTGGTGGCATAAGCAGTGCGGATAAAAACAGCAAATAAGTGTATATGAATATAGAAGAGGTGAAAGAGATGAAAGAAGGAATCCATCCCCAGTACTATCAGGCAACTGTTACCTGCAACTGTGGTAATACGTTTGTAACCGGTTCAACCAAGCCTGAAATCCACGTAGAAGTATGTTCAAAATGTCATTCGTTCTACACAGGACAGCAGAAAACTGTCAGGGCTGACGGACGTATTGACAAGTTCAATAAGAAATACGGTGTGGAAAACAAGTAGTTTTTCCCAAAATAAGATTTCTAAAAGGTTGAGGTGCGAGCTTCAACCTTTTATGTTAGTACAGGATATCAGGAAGGGCATGATTTTATGGCAAGAAAGAGAAAGGCACATTATTCCGGCATCGGCGGGCAGGCGGTTTTAGAAGGCGTTATGATGAAAAATAAAGAGAAGTATGCGGTTGCAGTCAGAAAGCCCGACGGTGAAATAGAGGTAGAGGTGGAGAACTATCAGGGAGTGCTTCATGGAAACCGCTTGAAGGAACTTCCTTTTGTCAGGGGAATTTTTAACTTTGTGGACTCTATGATACTGGGAATGAAATGCCTGAATTATTCCGCAAACTTTTACGAAGATGAGGATGCAAAGGAGACTGTGGTTGACAGGGCGCTGAATAAGGTGACGCGTGGAAGGGCGGAAAAGGTATTTACGGCAATCGTTACGATTTTTTCCATTGTGCTTGCAGTCGGCATCTTTATTGTGCTGCCGTACTTTATTACATCTTATTTTAAGGAGTATGTGCGCAGCAACGCGTTGATGACGCTGATTGAGGGTGTCATCCGAATCCTTATCTTTTTGCTTTACGTGCTCGGCATATCTTTGATGAAGGATATCAAGAGACTCTATATGTACCATGGTGCGGAGCATAAATGTATCAACTGTCTTGAGAAGGGCAGACCGCTTACCGTGCGGAACGTGATACACAGCTCCAGGCTTCACAGGCGCTGCGGCACCAGCTTTATGTTTTTTGTTATGTTTGTGAGTATTATCCTGTTTTTCTTTATTCAGGTCAGCAATCCACTGGCAAAGGTGGCGCTGCGTATTTTGCTGATTCCGGTGATTGCGGGTATTTCTTATGAGCTGATACGCTTGGCCGGCAGGAGCAACAATGTGTTTGTGAAGCTTTTGTCTGTGCCCGGTATGCTGATACAAAGGCTTACCACCAAGGAACCGTCAAAGGACATGATAGAGGTTGCCATTGCATCCGTGGAAGCTGTATTTGACTGGAGAAATTACCTGGCAGAGGAGTTTGGCTACGAGGAAAAGGAGGCGCCTGCGCAGAAAAGCGAGGAGGAATAGGCGCGGATGCAGGATTTGATAAGTTATAGAGAATGTTATCAAAGTGGGGCGAAGAGGCTGCGTGATGCAGGCGTGACGGACCCGGAGACAGATGCAAGACTGCTTCTGGAATTTGTGTGTGGTACGAATTACAATACGCTGCTTGCGCATGGTGAGATAAAGGTTTCAAGGGAGAAAGAGGTTACTTATGAAGCATTGATAAAACGTCGGGAAAAGAGGGAGCCGCTGCAGCTTCTGACTGGGGAGCAGGATTTTTGCGGATTGACCTTTCAGGTAAACCGTCATGTGCTGATACCCAGACAGGATACAGAGATTTTGGTGGAATATGCCTTGAAAAGACTGAAAGCCGGTATGAAGCTGTTAGATGTGTGCACCGGTTCAGGCTGTATTTTAATAAGCCTGCTTGCCATGACGGAAAATGTGTATGGAACGGGGGCGGATATTTCAAAAGAGGCCCTCTTGACTGCGGAAGAAAACAGCAGGCGGCTTTTGCCGGGGGATAAGCAGCCCGAGTGGGTTTTGAGTGATTTGTTCTCGGTGCTGCAGGGGAGTTTTGACATGATTGTGTCAAATCCGCCCTATATACCAAGCGGGGAGATTGCATCCCTCATGCCGGAGGTAAGGGATTTTGAGCCGGCAGCAGCGCTTGACGGCGGCGGTGACGGTCTGTTATTTTACGAAAATATAGTGAGGCAAAGCAGCGCATACTTAAAAGAAAACGGCTGGCTGGTATTTGAGATTGGCTGTACGCAGGGAGAGGCGGTCAGTGGACTGTTAAAAGCGGCGGGCTTTGCGGGAGTGGAAATCATAAAGGATTATGCAGGACTGGACCGCGTGGTGGCGGGACAGTGGAATGGAAGGTAATTATGTTTGACAAATTAGAAGATTTACTGAGACGTTATGAGGAAATTTTAAATGAGCTTCATGAGCCGGATGTCGTAAATGACCAGAACCGTTTTCGGAAGCTGATGAAGGAGCAGAGCGACCTTACGCCGCTTGTGGAGGCTTATACGGAATACAAGAAGAGCAGGCAGGATGTGGAGGATTCTCTTGCCATGCTGGAAGAAGAAAATGACGAAGAAATGCGCGAAATGTTAAAAGAGGAGCTTTCGGCGGCAAAGGAGCGCATAGAAGAGCTTGAGCAGAGGCTGAAGGTACTGCTGCTACCGAAGGATCCCAATGATGACAAGAATGTTATCGTGGAAATTCGTGCAGGGGCGGGCGGCGACGAGTCTGCGCTGTTCGCAGCGGAAATTTACAGAATGTATGTGCACTATGCAGAGCGCCAGCGCTGGAAGGTAGAAACCATGAGCGTGGATGAAATTGGCATCGGCGGCATGAAGGAGGTTACCTTCATGGTGAGCGGGCAGGGTGCGTACTCCAAATTAAAGTATGAGAGCGGTGTACACCGTGTGCAGCGCGTGCCGGAAACAGAGTCTCAGGGGCGTATCCACACTTCCACGATTACCGTGGCAGTGATGCCGGAGGCCGAAGAGGTGGATGTTGTGATTGACGAAAAAGATATCCGCATCGACGTAATGCGCGCTTCCGGAAACGGCGGACAGTGTGTCAACACTACGGATTCCGCAGTGCGTCTGACCCACTATCCCACGGGCATTGTAGTGTACAGCCAGACGGAAAAGTCCCAGCTGCAAAATAAGGCAAAGGCTTTCGCTCTGCTGCGTGCAAAGCTCTATGACATGGAGCAGCAGAAAGCGCACGACGCGGAGGCGGAGCTGCGCCGCAGTCAGGTGGGTACCGGAGACCGTTCCGAAAAAATCAGAACCTACAACTTCCCGCAGGGACGTGTGACTGACCATCGGATAGGTTTAACTCTCTACAAGCTGGATAAGATTATGGACGGCGATATTCAGGAGATTCTCGACGCATGTATTGCGGCGGACCAGGCGGCGAAGCTGGCGAAGATGAACGAGAATTAAAGGGTCAGATTATGGAACTACTTTTTTAAATTTACAGTTAAACAGAAAAATCAGGGTTGACGGCACCCTGATTTTTTGTTATTCTTGAACATCATAAGTCTGTAAAGCGTTTAGGAATACTCTTGATAACAACACATCTTATAGCAAAATAAAGTCATCACACATATTTCAACTTTATATCCCAAATACAG
>CAMWLB010000231.1 GCA_947174985.1 uncultured Lachnospiraceae bacterium
ACCGTGCCGAATACCAGCTTTGTATTCTTCCCGCGCTCCCGTCCAGTGAGGATACTCCGGTAGCTCTGCCCGTCCGAGATAATATCCGCCACCTGCCCGAACTCCAATTCCTCCGGCTTCACCAGCGCGTCACCGTTCATCATGGTAAGTTCGATTAAATTTGAATAGGACAGGTTTGCAAACTTATTATGGGCGGCGCTTATAGACGCGCTCTCAAAGCTGCTCCCCTCCTCATGGGAAACCGCCTGCATCTCACACACCACCGGGGTAATGCGGTCCCGGTCTTTCGTGTCGTATCCCAAATCGGAATGGAGGTAATACGTCCGGGTGTTTTCGTAGTTCTCCGCATCGTAGATTATGAGTTTATTCACATCAGCACTGACCTGCTTGATGGTGACGCTCTTCTTTATGATGTTCGGAAGGTCGCTCTCTATGGTGATGACACCTGCCGCCGCCCTCCCCACTATGATCTGGATTTCCCGGTTCTGGATGTCCAGCTTTGTCTTTACCAGAATGCTGTACTTCTCCATTGCCGGAATGATCACCGAATCAATGAGGTTCACGATGTTGTAATGACCGCCCTTTTCGGAGGGAGTGATATGCAGGCTCCAGTCCTTTGTTACCGTAGCCGCCATCACACTCAGACCTTTTATATTCTGCATTTCATCTTCATTGGTGATGAACATTTCACGGATGCGGTCACAGATGAACTGCTCCATGCTCCCCTGCCCCTGCAAGTTCACATCAAAAAGCACATCCGTATTGAGCAGCTCCATCAATGGCTTGTATGAAATGCTCTGTAACTTTTTTGACTTATCTGTACCATAGCCGATCTCCGTCACAATCCCTGCGTACTCTTCATTTCCCCGGCTGATACGGATATAGTCCTGCTTCTTGATGCCGGGGAGGGCAAGCACCGTCACCGTGTTTCCATCGGAAGATAAATAGTCCTCTTTGTAGGTAACTTCATTCACATTCGTGTTCCCCACCATTTCAAAATCCTGTGTGAAGATTTCCACGTTATACGGTCTCATAGCTGATCCTCCCTTCCACCATCACGTTTAACATATTCAGCCCGTCATGCACCACGGAGATACGGTTGCTGCCGTACTGCAGGTGGAAAAACCGCTCCGTGGTGAAGTCGCACATCTGGTATCTGTCCGCCACCACTTCATCACTGACGCCCCTCTCCGTAATGCTGTAGGGAATCTGTGTGGTGTCGATGACCAGCTTATGCCCGTCCGGGATACTGCCCTCGTACCGCCCGGTCTCATAAAGCACATTGTCAACATAGTGCTTCCATACCGGGTTCGTGCAGGGGCCGTATACCGTCACTTTGCATGGGCTGTCCCCGTGGCTGTCGCTGTCGATCATGAGCGTGTTCTGCGACACATCCGCATAGGCATAAGTGTATTCGTAGGGGTAGATTTTGCCGCCAATTGCTATCGTCCCGCTGTAGCCGGAAACATTCTTATAAAACAGCCCGGTTGCCGTGAAAGCCACCTCGCAATCCAGCCCCGCTCCGCCCGTAATCAGTTCGCTTTTTGCAATCTCCGTCATCCGCACCGGGACACGGAAAGCCTCTTCCATCTCGTAAACAAGGGTAAGCGGCACCGCCCGGACGAATCGGGAAAAGGCTCTGTAATTGACATAGGCATTCCTGCCGCCAAAGAAAATGCGCCCGGTCATCACCCCCTGTGAGAAAAATTCCTCCAAGGGGATAAAGTCCGTGCCGATCTGTTCATACTGCGTCCCGTCCTTATAGCCGAAACCGCTAATAGAATGGAGGAAGGAAGTCTTGGCATTCAAATCCCATGACACACCTTCCCCGTTTATGAGTCTGAATTTCCTAATCATGAATACGCCTTTCCAAGCTCCCGGTTCAGCCCGTCAGATAATTCTCCCACCAATGCACCGGAGTCAAGCACCACTTGGCTGTTCGCCAGCCGTGGCAGATACTTTGTCACCACTTCATACATGGCATCCAGCCTTGCCGCCAGTGAAGCACCGCTGCCGGAGCCGCCTGCCGCCTGCGCACCCGCCGTCATGGAATCCGTGGCGGGGATAAGCGTTCCGGCCAGTTCCTTCATGGGGCCGGTTAGCTTGCCAATGTTATCCTTGATGCCTTTGCCGAGCAGGTCGATCATATCCGGCATAAAGGTGTGGAAGTTGGAAAGCGGCCCCTCGTCCGGTTCGGAGAAATGCAGGAAGGAAGCAATCGTCCCCGCCACATCCTTCACGCTGTCCACAAGGCCGCTGATCTTTGATTTGATACCATCTATCAGCCCGCCAATGATATCCTTGCCCCACTGTAATGCCTGTGAGGGCAGCCCCTTGATGAAGTTTATCGCACCGTCAAAGCCGCTCTTGACGGCATTGGTGATACCGCTCATGGCATTCTTGATGCCGGAGAGCAGGCTGTTAAAGATATTCACCACCGCATCTTTCAGGCTGCTTACAATGCCTGTAACCGTGGACTTGATGGCATTCCAGGCGGAAGTGATGACTTCCTTAATGGAATTAATCACGGAACTTACTGCGGATTTGATTGCTTCCCACGCTGCGGTAATGGCGGACTTGATTGCCTCCATTATGGAAATCACCGCAGACTTTATCGCCTCCCATGCGGAAGTGACCACATTTTTGATCGCCTCTATCGCAGAGGACACCGCGCTCTTTATGGCCTCCCACGCTGCCGTGACCGCAGATTTGATTGCCTCCATTGCTGTGGAGATGGCGTTCTTTATCGCCTCCCAAGCGGAAACCACCACATCCTTAATGGCGGAAAGCACAGCCGTCACAGCGGATTTGATAGCCTCCCATACAGAAGTGATTACATTCCGTATCGCCTCCATTACTGTGGTGACGGTATTTTTGATCGCCTCCCATGCGGAAGACAGGAAAGAGCCGATGGCATTTGTGACGGTCTCAATCACGGTCTTTATCGCATTCCATACCGTGGAGACCACCGTCTGTATCACATTCAGCACGGTTGTGATGATGGTTTTGTAGAACTCGAACCGCGCCACAATGAGCGCCTGTATCACGTCAAGCACCGTCTGGAAGATATTTTTTATCCCTTCCCACAGTCCGCTAAAGAAATTTTTCAGCCCGTTCCAGATGGACTGCGCCGCCCCGGTGATGGCATTCCAGATATTTGAAAAGAAGTCTTTCAGCCCGTTCCACACAGCAACAGCAGCTTCTTTGATGACATTCCACAAATTGATCCAGAACTCCCGGAAGCCCTCGCAGTTATTCCACAGCGCAACAAAGATAGCAATCAGCGCCGCGATTGCCGCAATGACCAGCGTCACCGGATTGGCTGCAAGGATTCCCCATAAGGCACTAAGCCCTCCGCCGATACTGGAAATGCCGCCGATCAGCGTAGGGATGAATGTCATAATGCTTCCCACCGCCGACACTACTTTCCCTATGACGATAAGCACAGGGCCAATTGCCGCCGCAAGCAGGCCGATGGTGACGATGGTGTTCTTCGTCCCCTCATCCATGCTGTTCAGCTTATCCACAAAGCCCTGCACCCATGTGACGATCTGGCGGATAGCAGGCATAAGGATTTCACCAAAGGAAATGGCAAGCTCCTCCAACTGACTTTTCAGAATCGTGAGCTGTCCGGCAAGGTTATCCTGCATGGTAGCCGCCATCTCCGCTGACTTCCCGTCACAGTTTGCTATGGCGCTGCTCACCTTCTCAATGTCCGCAGGGGCGGCATTCATAAGAGCAAGGAAACCGGACATGGCATTTTTGCCGACAAGCGTCTCTGCCGCCGCTGCTTTCTCCGACTCGGACAATCCACCGAAAGCCTTCCTGCAGTCTGCGAGGATATCGCTCAAATCCCTCATGCTGCCGTCCGCATTGGTGGTGGCGATTGTGACCTCCCCGATGCTCGAACCGCAAATCTTCACTTCCCCGGAAAGGTTGCTCATGATGGTACGGAGCGCGGTACCGGCCTGTGTGGACTTGATGCCCGCATTGCCCATCAAGCCAATCGCCTCTGCGGTATCTTCTGCGGAAAATCCCAAAGCCCCGGCAATGGGCGCACAGTATTTGAAGGTCTCGCCCATCATGGATACGTTGGTGTTGGCGTTGGAACTTGCCGCCGCCAAAATATCCGCAAAATGCCCGGAATCGGCGGCTGTAAGGCCAAAGGCAGTGAGCGCGTCCGTCACGATATCGGATGTAGATGCCAAGTCCTCCCCGGAAGCGGCGGCAAGGTTCATGATGCCCTCAATGCCGGAAAGCATATCAGAAGTCTTCCATCCGGCCATCGCCATGTAGTTCATGGCCTCCGCTGCCTCGGATGCAGAGAACTTGGTCTTGCTGCCCATTTCACGGGCTTTATCCCTTAATGCGTCCAGATCACTTCCCGTTGCCCCGGACACAGCCGCAACCTGGCTCATGGCAGAATCAAAGTCTGCCGCTGTCTTTACCGCCACCGTGCCAAGCCCTACGATAGGCGTGGTCACGCCTTTGGTGAGGGTAGTGCCGACACCGGAAATCTTATCTCCGAGGTTCTTCAAATCCTCGCCCGTGGCGGCAATCTTCTGGATTGCCACTGCTGACTGGTTCGCCTGTTCTTCGAGGTTCTTCAGCTTTTCCTCGGTCTCAATGATCTCCCTCTGCAAACCATCGTACTGCTCCTGGGTGATCTCCCCTTTTGCCAGTGCCTCATTTGCCTGTTCCGCTGCCGCCTTTAAGGTTTCCAGCTTTTCCTTCGTTTCCCGCACCGCTTCTGCAAGGAGCCTGTGCTTCTGTGCCAAAAGCTCCGTGTTGCCGGGATCAAGTTTCAGGAGGTTGTTCACATCCCGAAGCTGTGACTGTGTGGTGCGGATATCAGTATTTACAGACTTTAGGGCGGTGGTGAGCTTCGTGGTATCGCCGCCGATCTCCACCGTGATGCCCTGTATCCTTGATGCCACTCCCCCTCACCTTCCTTCCCCAAAACACAAAAAAAGGAAGCCCGGAAGCTCCCTGAAAAAATGCATAAAAAAAGACACCTGCTGTTATGGCAAGTGCCTATGTAGAAATTTTATTTATTCTTTTAACTCTGATTTGCTAATTGGTATTTCCTGCTGAAAGTCTATTCCCAACTTAGTAACTTTATATACCTTTGAATTTGTTATTTTATAATTTTTACATTTAATTGCAGGGTCTATTTC
>CAMWLB010000232.1 GCA_947174985.1 uncultured Lachnospiraceae bacterium
CAAATCAGTGAGATGCGGGAAAACGATATCTTGCGAGACATTCTGCTGGAGGAGGAAAGAGTGCCGAGCACCAATGAACTGGCAAAGCTTTACGCAATCAATCCTGCCACGGCGGCGAAGGGCATCAATATACTGGTGGAGCAGGAAATTCTGTACAAGAAGCGAGGGATTGGTATGTTCGTAAAAGCAGGTGCAAAAACGAAAATCAAAAAGAGAAGGCAGAGTGAATTTTTTGATCATTATGTAAAAAAGCTGTTAGAGGAAGCGGAAAGCATTGGCATTACCAAAGAGGAACTGGTAGTCATGATAGAAGAGAGTAAGTAGAGGGTGGAAACCCGAGACAAAGAAAGGAATGGAACATAATATGACAGATGAAAAATTAGTGTGCAGCAATATCACAAAAACATATGGAAAAAAGGAAGTTTTGAAGAATATAAATCTGGAACTGGAAAAGGGTAAAATATATGGTCTGATAGGAAGGAACGGTGCAGGAAAGACGACGCTTTTGTCCATTCTTTCCGCCCAGAACCCGGCAAGTTCGGGAACGGTTATGCTGGGGACGGAGCCGGTGTGGGAAAACAGGAAGGCGCTGGACCATATCTGTTTTTCCAGAGAAATCAGCGCGCTTGGAGCAAACGGACAGGGGAATGGTTACAAGGTAAAGGATTATCTGCGCGCTGCGGCCTGGTATTTGCCGAACTGGGACAAGGAGATGGCGGACAGACTGATAAAGGAATTTGATTTGGACGTGAAAAAGAGGGTTATTAAGCTGTCAAAAGGCATGCTGTCCATGCTTACCATCGTGATTGCACTGGCAAGCAAGGCGGATTATACCTTTTTAGACGAGCCGGTAGCGGGACTGGACGTGGTGATGCGGGAGTATTTTTACCGCACTCTGGTGGAGGAGTTCACCGAGAGCGGGCGTACCTTTATCGTTTCCACCCATATCATCGAGGAGGCGTCCGATGTACTGGAAGAGGTTATCATGCTGGATAAGGGACAGATTATTTTGAAAGAAGATACGCAGGCACTTTTAGACCGTGCCGTACATGTGAGCGGCAAGGAAGACGTGGTGGCTGCGGCAACAAAGGGACTTCACTGTCTGCATGAGGAGAAGATAGGAAGAAGCAAGGGCGTAACCGTATTGCTTCATGAGGGAGAGCATATACAGGGAAATGCAGAACTGTCCGTGCAGCCTGTCAATCTGCAGCAGGTGTTTGTGGCGTTATGCAAAGAATAAAATTTGCGCGGGGCGCAGATTTTATTCCTGCAAATATGGATTTGAACCTGGTGGGTAAAATCCATATTTGAGATTGACCAGTACGGGTAAAAGCAATATTTGGAGCCGATGGGGAAAAGTGTTTGATAAAGAAGAGAGAGGATACTGGTATGGATGGAATTAAGAGAAATTTGTTATATTGGGGCTACACGATAGGACTGATGCTGTCGATGATTCTGGCTATGGTGCTGGGAATCTGTATCGTGACGGGGTTGGATGAGTCCGGCAATATTCTGCTTGCATTCTGTGCGACGATGGATGAGTTTGGGGGGATGTACATGCCGTTTTTTATGGGAATGCTGGGTATGGTGACGATAAACAACTACCTGCCTTTTACCCTGACCATGGGCAGTACCAGAAGGGACAGCTTTATCGGTATGGAAATCATGCTGCATTTGGAGGGAATGCTTTTAATCGGCATCATAATTGCTGCAGGCATCTTTTCGGGAAGGACGGCAAATGGCATGTTCTTTTTCGGCAGAGTGCTGCTGCTAGTAGCTTCTGCGGCTTTGTGCAATCTTTCAGGGTGGGCATACTTGCAATTTGGAAAAGTCGTCAGTCTGATTCTGTTTTTGGTATTGACCATTACGGGAGCACTTGGGGTGTCTGTTTTTGCGGCAATGCATGAGGCAGGAAAATGGAGTCTGCCACAGTGGGGCCGACTTGTTTTAGTGGCGGCGGCAGTGGCAGCAGATGGTATTATGATTTATCTTTATGCCGGAAAAGTAAAGAATCTGGAAGTCAGGGTCTGAAGGAGAAGGAGGAGAAGAATGAGCGGGCAGATAAAAAACACATGGCGTTCTTTGCAGGAAGAGCTGTTTGCACAGCTTTCCATGGTACTTATATTCGGCGTTTTGGGAAGTCTGTTTATGCTGTTTATCGTAAAGGTCGGCATGTCCGGTGAAGAGGAGAAGGTGTGGTTCCTGCTGGGGACGGTGATGGCGGTTGTCGGCTGCGTGATGGTAGGCATCATAATGGGTATATTAGGCTATGCTTCAGGCTTTAACATGATGGTGTCCATGGGACGGACCAGAAAAGAGTTTTACATTACAAACTTTGTGGGGTCAGTGATCAACAATTTTGTCAGCATGGCGGCAATTCTTCTATTTTTAGCAGTGGAGAAAGGGTTTGGGTGGTTGGTTTACAGAGATGTGGAGCGTTATGTGGCGACGGAGCAGGTTTTTCTTGATTTTCGCGTAATCATGGCATATGTGTTGGGAATGGCGGTGCTGCGCCTGATACTTGGCGCTTTGTTCCTGAAATTCGGAAACAAGCTTATGTGGTTTATTTGGGGAATCTGTATCTTGATTGGCATACTTTCGAGGAGTATCACAAAGGCGGCCGCAAACAAAAATGTAGTAATTTTGTGGCTGATAGGGGTAGGAAAAGGATTTTTCAATCTGGCAGAAGTATGGCAGGCGGCTTTCATAGTGGCAATAGGCGTAGTCCTGATATTGCTGGCATGGCTGATTACCAGAAAAAGAGCAGTGAAGGTATAAAAATATCCGATATAAAAAGTCTGCTGTATGAGATGAGGCTTCATCTATCACAGCAGACTTTTTTATATCGTGTGCAGTATTCTCTTTTAAGATTCCAGATTGGTAACTGCGGTGGAGAGCATAAGTTTGATACGGTTTAACTGGTTTACCTCGCTTGCGCCGGGATCATAATCGACGGCGACAATGTTGGAAGCAGGATACTGCCTGCGCAGCTCTTTGATAACGCCTTTGCCGACCACATGGTTGGGCAGGCAGCCGAAGGGCTGGCAGCATACGATATTGGGTACACCGCTGTGAATCAGCTCCACCATTTCGCCGGTTAAGAACCAGCCTTCGCCGGTCTGATTGCCGATGGACACGATGGGCTCCGCATATTTTACCAAGTCGCGTATATGGGCGGGCGGCGTAAAATGCCGGCTCTTTTTTAATTCCTTTGCAGCAGCGCCGCGCAGCTTTTCAATCGCCCATATGCCGAGGGAGGAAATGCGCGCCGCTTTTTTGCTCATACCAAGTTCCTCAGCCTTGTATATCTGGTTGTAGAAGCAGTAGAGCATAAAGTCGATAAGGTCGGGCATAACTGCCTCCGCGCCTTCTGTTTCCAAAAGCTCCACGAGATGGTTGTTGCCGGCGGGAGAGAACTTCACCAGAATTTCTCCGACAATGCCCACGCGGGGTTTCTTTAAGTCCTCGTGAATGGGAATAGCGTCAAAATCCCTTACCATCTCACGGCAGAGGCGGTTAAAGCGGAAGAAATTTAAGTGCTTGCCGGAGACAAATTCCTGTGCGGTTTTCAGCCATTTTTTGTGAACGACATCGACGCTTCCCGCTTCTTTTTCGTAGGGGCGCATCCGGTAGACGCAGCGCATAAAGATGTCGCCAAAGACGGCGCCATAGGCAGCGCGCATCAACATGTCTGCATTTAAGTGGAACCCGGGATTGCTCTCGATGCCCGCCAGATTCAGGGAAATAACGGGTATCTGTGCCATATCAGCCTTTTCCAGCGCACGGCGGATAAAGCCGATGTAGTTGGTCGCACGGCAGCCGCCGCCCGTCTGGGACATAATGATGGCGGTACGGTTTAAGTCGTATTTGCCGGAAAGCAGCGCTTCCATAATCTGTCCTACCACCAGAAGAGAAGGATAGCAGGCGTCATTGTTGACGTATTTTAATCCCATATCCACGGAGTGCTTATTGTCATTGTTTAATACGACAAAATGGTAGCCGCAGGCATTGAAGGCAGGCTCCAATACCTCAAAGTGAATGGGCGACATCTGCGGGCAGAGTATCGTGTAGCTTTTCCGCATATCCTCCGTAAAAGATACTTTGTTTATGGCGGAGGAGTGCAGCGTCCGCTGCTTTGCCTGTTTCTCCCTGACGCGGAGGGCGGACAAAAGAGAGCGGATACGGATACGTGCCGCGCCTAAGTTGTTTACTTCGTCGATTTTCAAACAAGTATATATCTTGTCGGAACCGGAAAGGATATCGTTCACCTGGTCGGTGGTAACGGCGTCCAGTCCGCAGCCGAAGGAGTTTAGCTGAATCAGGTCAAGATCATCCGTGGTCTTGACATAGCTTGCCGCCGCGTACAGGCGGGAATGGTACATCCACTGGTCGGAAACAATCAGCGGACGTTCCGGACAGCCTAAGTGTGAGATGGAATCCTCTGTCAGAACCGCGATGCCGTAGGAGGTAATCAGCTCGGGAATACCGTGGTTGATTTCCTGATCCACATGGTAGGGGCGTCCGGCCAGAACGATACCGCGCTTTTTGTTTTCGTGCATCCAGCGAAGCGTTTCCTCACCTTTTTTCTTCATATCCTCTCTTGCGGCAGACTGTTCTGCCCAGGCCGCGGCAACCGCTTCTTTTACCTCTTGTGCGGGAAGTTCCTTAAATTCCTTGATGAGCGCCGCAGCAATCGTTTCAGGAGACTTAAAGGACATAAAGGGATTGCGGAATACGACCTCGCCCCGGCCGATTTCCTCCACATTGTTCTTGATGTTTTCAGAGTAGGAGGTGACGATGGGACAGTTGTAATGGTTGTTGGCACCCTCTACCTCATCGCGTTCGTAAAACAGGGCGGGATAGAAGATAAAGGGAATGTTTTGTTTAATCAGCCATGTCACATGTCCGTGCGCCAGCTTGGCAGGGTAGCACTCAGATTCGCTGGGAATGGATTCGATGCCCAGCTCGTAAATCTTCCGGTTGGAGGCGGGTGAAAGCACAACCTGATACCCTAACTTCGTAAAGAAGGTAAACCAGAAGGGGTAATTTTCGTACATATTGAGCACTCTCGGAATACCTACCGGCCCGCGCTTTGCCTTGTCGGGAGAGAGCGGTTCGTAGGAGAAGAGTCGTTTTAATTTGTAGTCAAAAAGGTTCGGCACATCACTTGTGGTC
>CAMWLB010000233.1 GCA_947174985.1 uncultured Lachnospiraceae bacterium
GATCCAAGCGCTGAGGAGTTGGCCGACATTGCTGATATGTCAGCAAATAGCTTTAAAAATCTGGTGATTGCAAAGCCGGTTATCGCTATGCTGTCCCATTCAACAAAGGGCAGCGCAAAGCATGCACTGGTAGACAAGGTAGTTGAAGCGACAAAAATTGCGCAGGAGCAGTATCCGCACCTTGTACTGGACGGCGAACTGCAGACCGATGCGGCGCTGGTTCCTTCCGTTGCCAAGTCAAAGGCTCCGGGCAGTCCGGTTGGGGGCAGGGCTAACATATTGATTTTCCCGAATCTGGATGCGGGCAATATCGGCTATAAGCTGGTGCAGAGACTGGGCGGCGCGGAAGCATATGGTCCCATGCTGCAGGGCATTGCAAAGCCGGTAAACGACTTGTCCCGTGGCTGTTCATGGGAGGATATCGTAGGCGTAGTAGCCCTGACAGCAGTTCAGGCACAGCTTGTATAGTGATGGATAGAGAAAGGAAACGGATATGAATATATTAGTAATCAATTGCGGCAGCTCGTCCTTAAAGTTCCAGCTTATCAATGCAGAAAATGAAAAGCTGATTGCCAAGGGACTCTGCGAGAGAATCGGCATAGACGGAAGCAAAATTTCTTACACGCCTGACGGAGGTGAAAAAGAGGAGAGGGAAGTGCCCATGGGCAACCATACGGATGCGATCCGTCTTGTGCTGGAAGCGCTGACCAATGAAAAGACCGGCGTGGTAAAGAGCCTTGCGGAAATCGGCGCGGTGGGGCATCGCATCGTGCACGGCGGAGAGAAGTTTGCAAAGTCCACAGTGATTGACAGTGAAGTGCTTACAGCGATAGAGGAGTGCAACGACCTTGCACCCCTGCACAATCCAGCCAACCTGATTGGTATCAATGCCTGCAAGGAACTGATGCCGGACACCCCCATGGTGGCGGTATTTGACACGGCGTTCCATCAGACCATGCCGGATAAGGCGTATATGTACGGTCTGCCCTATGAATATTATGAAAAATACAAAATCAGAAGATACGGTTTCCACGGCACCAGCCATTCCTATGTGAGCAAGAGGGCGGCTGAAGTGCTGGGTAAGAAATACGAGGATTTAAAGATTATCGTATGTCATCTGGGCAACGGCGCCAGTATTTCCGCAGTTATGAACGGCAAATGCGTGGACACTTCCATGGGGCTGACTCCTTTAGAGGGACTTATCATGGGAACCCGCAGCGGCGATATCGACCCTGCCATCATTGAGTTTATCGCGCATAAGGAAGGCAAGTCCATTGATGAGATTATGTCTGTATTAAATAAAAAATCCGGCGTGCTCGGGCTTTCCGACAATCTTTCCTCCGATTTCAGGGATTTGGAGGCAGGCTATCACGATGGCAATGCAAGAGCCATTAACACCATGGAGACCTTTGCTTACAGAGTGGCCAAATACATCGGCGCATACACCGCAGCCATGAATGGTGTGGACGTTATCTGCTTTACGGCGGGTGTTGGAGAGAACAGCGCCTTTATCCGCAGCATGATTTGCAACAATTATCTCGGCTATCTGGGTGTGAAGCTGGATGAGGAAGCCAACAAGAAGCGTGGAGAGGACATTGCGATTTCCACGGCTGACAGCAGTACCACCGTTATGGTAATTCCTACCAACGAGGAGCTTGCCATTGCGAGAGAAACATACAGACTGGTATAAAATGCCGGTATAGAAAAAGGGACGCATAGCGTCCCTTTTTGTGTTCAATGATAAAAATTTATTTTATAAAGGTAAGTACGGCGAGTATGATGCCAATCAGTTCATAGATGCCAATCAGAAGGGCAACGATTCCACAGATGATGCCAACGATGGGAATCCTACTGATAAAACCTACAATAGCACCGAGTACTGCGGCAATTACAATGTAGATTACAATCACCAAAATCAGGCTGACAACGTTGTTTTTGTCTACTTTTGCATTAAGCGGAAAATAAGGTGTTAATTTGTCCATGAGAAAGAATCTCCTTTCGTATTTGTGATATAATTGATTATACTTCCAAATTATGTAAATTACAATGGTGAAAATTTGAACGGGAACAGATTGTGAGGATTTTGTAAAAAATTCTTGACACACAATCGTGCTGGTAGTAATATGATAAAAAATAAATAGTGGTAAGAAACCGATGATGTGGAGATAAAAACAGAACGTGCACTTACAGAGAGACCGGGAGGCTGAGAACCGGACAGAACGCAGGCTGTTAAATGGACCACGGAGGGCATGGTGAACAGAAGTGGTTCTAAGTAGCTGTGACGTAAGGCATACGTTAGTTGCCAGGGATATGTTGGTATCCTGAAGAGTGCATTCATATGCTATGCATATGGGTGAAGCAAGGTGGCACCACGGGTGAATTGGTAACTCGTCCTTGACAGATAGATGATATCTGTCAGGGATTTTTTTGTGCTTGTAAACATGCAGCGGTTCCAAGCATCTAAGGCGAACCGATAAGTGCAAACACAAGACAGGCAGAACGGGAGGCGCAGAGTGAAGCAGATGGAAACAGATAAAATGGAAATTTTTCCTGCAAAGGAGATGATTGACACGCTGATTGAGGGAGGACAGTACAATATCATTCCTCTTTGGACGGAAATTTACGCGGATGCGGCGACGCCGATAGAGGTGTTAAGAAGATTAAAAAAAGTAAGCAGCCATGTTTTCCTCTTAGAGAGCGCGGAGGATAACAGGCACTTTGGAAGGTACACCTTTCTGGGATTTGACCCAAAGCTGGAAATTACATGCAGGGATGGAAAGGTGCAGATAGCGAAAAAGGGAGAGAAGTGGATACTGTATGACAATCCGGCAAAATGCGTGAGGGAACTGATACAGACATACAAAAGCCCCTATATAGAGGGACTTCCCGCTTTCAGCGGCGGTCTTGTCGGTTATTTTTCCTACGATTTTATCAAGTACAGTGAACCGGCGCTTGACTTGGACGCGAAGGATTCCGAACAGTTTGCGGACATAAACCTGATGCTGTTTGACAAGCTAATCTGCTTTGACAACTACCGGCAGAAAATCCTGCTGATACAAAATGTAGACGCAGCACAGGCGCAAATAGATTACGATAAGGTGAAAAATGACCTTATGGAGCTTAAAAAACTGGTGCTTTTGGGGGAAAAGAAGGAAGAAGAGGGCTTTGCCCTGACATCGCCGTTCAGCCCATTGTTTACGGAAGAAGAATACTGCAGCATGGTGGAAAAGGCGAAACATTATATCAAGGAGGGCGATATTTTTCAGGTGGTGCTTTCCAACAGGCTGGAGGCAGAAATGGAAGGTAGCCTGCTGGATGTGTATCGGGTCTTGCGGACACAGAACCCCTCGCCCTACATGTTCTACTTTTCCGGCGCAGACGGCGAGATTGCCGGAGCAAGCCCGGAAACATTGGGGAAGCTGGAAGGCGAAAAGCTGTACACCTTTCCACTGGCCGGCACCCGAAGGCGGGGGAAGGACAGAGAGGAGGATGAGCAGCTTGAAGCGGAGCTTCTGCAGGACGAAAAGGAGCTTGCAGAGCACAATATGCTGGTAGATTTGGGAAGAAATGATATAGGAAAAATAAGTGAAATCGGGTCGGTACAGGTGGAAAAGTATATGAGCATACACAGGTTTTCCCATGTCATGCATATTGGCTCCACTGTATCAGGTAAAATCCGCAAAGACAAGGATGGTCTGGATGCCGTGGAAGCAGTGCTGCCGGCGGGAACTCTTTCCGGCGCGCCGAAAATCCGTGCCTGTGAGATTATCAACGAACTGGAAGATAACAAGAGAGGGATTTACGGCGGCGCCATCGGCTATCTTTCCTTTACGGGAGGCATGGATACCTGCATTGCAATTCGATTGGCTTTTTCAAAAAACGGAAAGGTGTATGTGCGTGCCGGAGCTGGGATTGTGGCGGACAGCGTGCCCGAGAAGGAGTACAGGGAATGTATCCAGAAGGCGGCGGCAGTGGTAGGCGCCGCAGAGACGGCAAAGGGAGGGATTTGACATGATTTTACTGATAGACAATTATGACAGTTTTGCCTATAACGTATATCAGCTTATCGGAAGCGTTGAGCCGGATATCAAGGTGATTCGAAATGATGAAATGACGGTGGAGGAGATAGAACGGGAAAAGCCGGAGGCAATTGTGCTTTCGCCAGGCCCCGGAAGACCAGAGGCGGCGGGTGTATGCTGTGATGTGGTAAGCCGGCTTGCCGGTAGGGTAAAAATATTGGGAATCTGTCTGGGACATCAGGCAATCTGTCAGGTGTATGGTGCAAAAATCACATACGCGAAGAACCTGATGCACGGCAAGCAGTCCGAGGTGTTTACGGAGGCGGACAGCCGGCTTTTTGCCGGAATGGAAAGCAGCTTTTTGGTGGCAAGGTATCACTCGCTGGCGGCCGAGGAGCGCACGCTGCCGGACTGTCTGCGGGTAACGGCGCGGACGGCGGACGGTGAGGTGATGGCGGTGGAACACAGGGAATATCCGGTGTTTGGCGTACAGTTCCATCCGGAATCCGTGCTGACGCCGCAGGGAAAACAGATTATAGAAAATTTTATTAAAATTTAGAATGTGGGAGGAACAGAAAAATGATTCAGGAAGCAATTATCAAACTGGCAAAGAAAGAAGATATCGGATATGAAATGGCAAAAACGGTGATGGATGAAATTATGAGCGGCGAAGCAACTGACGTTCAGAAAGCGGCGTACTTAAGCGAGCTGTCCATGAAGGGAGAAACCATCGAGGAGATTACCGGTTCCGCAGAAGAGATGAGAAATCATGCCACTAAGCTGCCTTATGAGGGAGAAGCGCTGGAGATTGTGGGAACCGGCGGGGATGGCTCCAATTCCTTTAATATTTCCACGACAGCGGCGTTGGTGGTATCGGCAGCAGGCGTTCCCGTGGCAAAGCACGGAAACCGTGCGGCAAGCTCTAAATCGGGAGCGGCAGACGTGCTGGAGGCTTTGGGCGTAAACATTATGATTTCACCGGAAAGAAGCGCAGAGATTTTACGTGAAATCGGAATCTGTTTTTTGTTTGCACAAGGATATCACGGCGCTATGAAATATGTGGGTCCAATCAGAAAAGAACTGGGTATCCGGACGGTTTTCAATATATTGGGCCCACTGACGAATCCGGCGAGGGCATCTTTGCAGCTTATGGG
>CAMWLB010000234.1 GCA_947174985.1 uncultured Lachnospiraceae bacterium
TCCGCAGTGTTTTTCTGGCAAGGAGGCTCGCCCTCTTCACCTGCAGCACGCTTTTCTGCATCTTGTCCGCAATCTCCTGATAACTCATGCCCTCCGCTGCATACAATAGAAGCGCCCTTTTCTGTTCCGGCGGAAGCGCTATAATCCACTCTGCCATTTCGTTCTTCCACTCCTTTTTTAAAAATGCCTCCTCGGGGCTTCCTTGCGGCGATATTTTCTCTTTTTCATCCGCCTCAGGTTCCACCATTTCCCTTCCAGCTCTTCTTCTGTGATCCGTTACCTTGTTCTTCATCACCGCATAGAGATAGGTTCGAAAAGAAAAGTCCATCCGGTAACGCCGCCGCGCCGCCCAGATATCCGCAAAACAGTCCTGTGCAATATCCTGCGCCGTCTCCGAATCCTGCAGCCTGCCCGTCAGCCATCGCAGAGACTCATGATAATAGCGCATCACCAGCGCCGCAAATGCATCCCTGTCGTCCCCTGCCGCCAGTTCCATCAGCTCATTGTCCGTTTTCTCCCAACGCCTATCTTCCATTGCGCTCTCCTTTCCTAGTTTCAAAAGCTTTCAAACAGTATCTCGTTCTGTTACAAAAAAAGTTACTCTACATTTCTAAATTTTTTCTGTAAGATATTTGTAAGATTTTACCGCGTTTTTTTGTAAGATGTATCAGATATAATGCAAATATACGTCTGAATGTGGTAAACTGTAAGAAACAAACGATTTTAAAGGATTGGAAATTTTATGGAAAACGAACGTATTCTGGTGGTGGACGATGACAGGGATATCGTCGCCACACTGAAAATCCAATTGGAAAAGGAAGGCTTTCCTGTACTCACGGCTTACGACGGCGAGGAGGCGCTCGCCATTCTGAATAGGGAAAAGGTGCACCTGATTCTTCTCGACGTGATGATGCCCAGACTTGACGGATTTTCTGCCATTATGAAAATACGAGAAAAACGAAATATTCCGATTTTAGTCATGTCCGCCAAGTCGGAGGACACTGACAAAATACTGGGGCTTTCCATCGGCGCAGACGACTATATCACAAAGCCCTTCAATTACAAAGAGGTCATTGCCCGCGTGCGCAGCCAGCTAAGACGCTATATGAAGCTGGGCGGCGTTTACTCCGGAACGGACGAAGTCACCATCGGGCGGCTGTGCTACAATTTCACGGCGCACACCCTGACAGCGGACGACGTACCCATTAAGCTGACCTCGACGGAAACTAAAATCATCGAGCTTCTTATCAGACATCCCGGACGTATTTTTTCCGCAGAAGAAATTTATACAAACGTTTGGGGGGAGCCCTCCGTCTACAATGGAGAAAATACTGTTATGGTGCATATCAGACGCATCCGTGAAAAAATCGAAATCAATCCGAGTGAACCGGAATATTTAAAGGTGGTGTGGGGAATTGGATACAAATTTGAAAAAAGGTAAAAAAACCAGAGCTTTTTGTTACAGGCTGCTTGCTATAGGCGGTCTTGTCGTAACACTTATGTCTGCCATTCTCGGGCACGAAGCCATCGAAGCGTTTCTCACTGAGGGTTCTTCTATACTAAGTGGAGAATTTTATGAGATGCCGGAATTTAAGGATTATATCGGCGAAATATGCTATCAGGCGATGCTCTACAATGCCGGAGTCGGGGATCACACAGGCGAACCTTTACAGAACGAATCTGACTTCTATGCCAGACGTGCCTACGCCGATGCCAACATCTTCTTTCAGGCAAACCTGCAGAAGTCAAACTGGCTGGTCCGGTATTACATCCAACTGCCGGGTGAAATACCAAACACCAATATGTCCTATGCTGTCCTTTCCGACTCTGACGATCATATCATACTTCCCACCGGCACAGTTCTTTGTTACCTTTGGAATGGACCACAGCTCATTGAACTCAGTGATTTACAGAAGGGAATCGAACACATCCATACATACCGCTCCTCAATGCTGTATCAGCCGCTCTACACTGAGTTATCCCAAATGATTGTTGTGATTGCGGTGGAAGCGGACCGTTGCTACAGCAGTCCTTTTTTGTTCGGCTTACAAACACAGGCGGAAAACTACCGGCTTGTTCTGCTTACCTTTTGTATCAGCAGCATCATAACCCTTTTATCCGCCCTGCTGTGCCTTTTCAGCCGCAAAGCCTTCCGCGAGGCAGCCTGCTCCTATGCTGCTTTTACCGAGAAAATTTTGCTGGAGTTTAAACTGATTCCGCTACTGCTTTTGCTGCTTCTGCCACTCTATCATACTTTTCATTTTGGTGCGCTTGCTGCGCTCTCCTATACGGACTGCCTGTGGTGGATTCTCTCAGCGCTATCTGCCGGTATCCTGCTTTTTCTCTTCTACACAGAGATAAAGCATAATAAAGGCAGGTTCTTTTTGCACTCTATTCTCGGAAAACTTGCCCTTTATATAAAAGAGTTTTCACAGAGCATTCCCTGGTACCGCAAAGCCATGCATATCGGCACGGTTCTGATGGCGAGTGCCGTCATTACGTTTGCAATGGGACTCTTCCTGCTTATCATAACGATACCTTCCATATACGACTTATATCTGACCGTGAAACATCTTAATCGTCAGGATTTCGCTTCAGAAATGATTATGCAGACCATATATGTATTTTTCATTGTTGCAGGACTTTTATTCCTCATAGGAGTTCTCCTTTTTCCGGCGTACTTCCGCACCAGAAAACTGACAAAAGAAATGAAATCTGTTACTGACAAGCTTTCCGATCTGAAAAACGGCTTCAAAACCGCTCCCTTCACTCTGCCGGAGGGTTCTCTGCTTGCGAATACTGCAGAGGATATCAACAGTCTGGAAGACGGCATAGAAAAAATGGTGGAACAGAAAAACCGCTCCAACAAGCTGCGTGTGGAGCTGCTTACCAATGTATCCCATGACTTAAAAACACCGCTGACTTCCATCATCAATTACGCCGACCTTCTCTGTGAAGAGCAGCTAAATGAAAATGCGGCCGGCTACGCCGCTTCCCTTCGCTCTAAAGCATACCGCTTAAAAAGCATGGTACAGGACGTTTTCGAGCTTTCCAAAGCGACCAGCGGCAATCTGCCGGTAGAAAAGCGGACTCTTGACTTGGTCAAGCTGGTGCGCCAGACCCTTGCCGATATGGAAGAACGTATAGCAACAAGCAGCCTTACCTTTAAAACCGTAATTTCCGAAGAACCGATGTTGATAGAAGCAGACGGAGAAAAACTGTACCGCATTTTCCAGAACCTTTTTGTAAACGCCTTACAGTACTCTCTTGAGAATTCCAGAGTGTATGTTATGCTTTCTGTTGAAGACAAAAAAGCCTGCGCCAAAGTCAAAAACACCTCCAAATGGGAGATTGACTTTTCGCCGGACGACATCGTAGAACGTTTTGTCCGTGCAGACGCCTCCCGCACCACGGAGGGCAGCGGACTTGGTCTCTCCATTGTACAGAGCTTTGCGGAAATCTGCGGCGGCAGCTTCTCCGTCGAAACCGACGCCGATATGTTTACTGCCTGCCTGCGTTTTCCTTTGACGGAAAAAACCGGGGCGGATTCTACAGGTCAGGACGCAGAAAAAGAATCGCCTTAGGCAGCTGCCAATTATTTATCCCTCTGCACTGGCAACAATCAATGCCGCCTTACGAATTCATTAAAATCAGCTTTACAAGCGGCTCGTTATCCTGCTCCGTTGCAATTTCAAGAGCTGTTTTACCATCGTTGTTTACAGCGTCTGCGTCTGTAAAGTCAAACTCAAAGAGCATTTCAGCCATCTCTTTTGCGACACTGTCATTTACATTGCGTGCGGCATAGTGAAGTGCTGTGTTTCCGTCCTGATCGCTTTCTGCCACGCTTGCCCCGGCTTCCAGCAGTGCTATCTGAAGCTCATTTGCGTCTGAGCCGTTCTGTAAAGAAATGAGCATAAGGGCGTTTTGCCCTTTTAGATTGGCAGCATCAAGGTTGCATTTTGACGCAATCAAAGCGGCGGCAAATTTATAACAAAGTTTATCTTTTTGATTTGCACGGCGGCAGGCAGCAATCAACGCTGTATCTCCGGCATCATTTATAGCGGCGTCTTTATCCATACCGGCGGACAGCAAGAGAGAAAGAATCTTTTTGCAGACAGTATTCCGATCTTCTCTCTGAGCAAAATCATAATTAACTGTTTCACCTTCAGATAAAACCTGATATAAGCAGTTTTGACCGTCCGAATTTTTAAAATTAGGGTCAGCGCCCAATGCTAACAAAAGCTCAACAGCCTTTTCGTCAAGGTAGGAACAGGCTACCGACAACGATGTCTGTCCTTTCCATTTGCCATCGTCGGCAATTTCATTCAGATCAGAACCGTTAGCTGCTATGTTCCGCATAGCGTCATAATCTTTTCTCTCAACCGCATCCTGAAGTGTCAGACCTCCGGTGAGGCCTGTCATGTCTGTATCCTCAGAATAGGTTCCTTCAATCAAAGCGGCAAGCCGTTTATCGGTACAGTCTTTTGCATATTCCAAGGGAGAGCGTCCATAGCCGTCCTTTTCATCCATATCAAAGCCGCTGTCATAAAGAATTTTCACAAGCCGAAAATAACGTTCCTGATTTTCACGCTCTGTTTCATCGAACGGATCATTGTACTGTTTTGCATAGTCCAGCGCACAGTGCAGAACATTTTCGCCGTTTTCGTTGGTTCTTGTGAGCTTTGAGCCGCGTTCGACAGCAACGTCTATCAATTCCCATTGCCCGTGTATTCCGGCACTTGTGAAAACCGTTTGACCGTCTCCCTCGCTACGAGTCATAACGCCGGCTCCTGCGTCAAGAAGCAGGCTTGCACAGGTTCTTTTATCCTCCGAAGGAAGAAACCCATAGCGTTCATTCGGATCTGCCAGACAGAACAATGCGTTTTCACCATACTTGTTTTTGGCATTCGCTTCAAGACCTGCGTCAAGCAGCTTTTTCATCGTAACCACATCGGCATATTTTGCAGCTATGTGCAAAAGCGTGCTGGTTCTATTGTTTTCTTCCGTGGCGGTAAGTCCCATTTCTTCCATTGCCTCAAAGATTTTTTCCTTATCCGTCTTGCTTTCGTAAAGCCGGTCTAATTCATAGAAATTCATGATACTAGCGTTCCTCCTACTACAATATATTTATGGTTAATACCCCTTACAGCCAGTAAGGAATT
>CAMWLB010000235.1 GCA_947174985.1 uncultured Lachnospiraceae bacterium
CCTTGCAAGGAATGGGGACGGACGTAAGGTAAACTCTTATAACGCGCAGGGAGAGCTGACAGGCAGCATGGAACCGGATGGGGAAATCTTCAGTAATTTCCAGAACTGTTACCTTATGCCGGATAACAGGCTTCTTATGATAGCAACGGATAATGCGGGAACGGCGTATGCAGAATTTTATGACATAAAGACCGGACAGGAAGAGCGGAGGGAACTGCCGGATAATTTCCTTCAGTATCAGATTTTTCAAGGAACCACGGCAGATGTTTTGCTGTGTGATTCTGTAGGCGTTTATCAGTTGGAGTCAGGCAAAAATGTGCCTGCGGAGATGCTTTCTTACGTGGATGCCGATTTGGATATCGGCGGGTTTCAGATGGTGCAGCAGATAGACGAAACACGTCTTGCAGGGATATTTAACGATGGGGGAGCAGTGAAACTGGGACTGTTTGGTCGTACCGCAGTACCTGCAGGAGAACAGAAGCAGATAGTGGTGCTGGGGACAATGGGTGAACTGGATGCGGGCTTAAGAAACCGGATTATAGCCTTTAATCGGGAAAACAGCCGGTTCAGGGTTACCGTAAGGCAGTATGTCACCTATAATGAGGAGATGAGCGCCCTTATGCAGCTGAATACGGATATTTTGTCAGGAAGGATGCCGGATATTCTATTGATTGATGCGGAGATGCCGCTGCAAAGTTATATTGCGAAGGGATTGCTGGCAGATGTGGGAATGCTGCTGGAGGAGGATGCGGAGCTTGACAAAGGGCAGTTTATGGAGAATGTTCTGGATGCCTTTCGTGTGAATGGAACGCTGTATTATGTAGTTCCTGCTTTTTCGGTGGACACCCTTGTGGCAAAGCAGTCGAAAGTGGGAGAGCGGACGGGCTGGAACCAAGAGGAATTTTTGACGGTGCTGACGGGGCTTCCTGAAGGAACGGAAATGGTATCCGAAACTTCCCGATATGATTATCTGGAAGACTATATGAGGGTGTGCGGCAGGGAGTTTATTGATATGGAGCAGGGAACCTGTGATTTTCAGTCAGCGGCTTTTGTGGAGGCGCTTACGTTTGCCGCAACGCTGCCGGAGTTTGCGGAAGGCTTTTTCTATGAGGAGAATTGTTATGGTTCCCAGTATCTTGAGGACAGGGCGCTGCTCCAGCCGGTGACGATTCGCTATATTCCGTATTTGGCCCAGCAGATATATGGCTGTATGGGAGAGGATATTGCCTATGTGGGGTATCCGTCAGAAAGCAGGGAGGGCTCCTGCATCAGCATTTGCGGCGTGGGTTTTGTGCTTTCCGGCAAGAGCGGTAAACTGGATGGTGCATGGGAATTTGTAAGATATTTCCTTACGGAAGATTTCCAGAGGAATGAATTGTATGGAATAGAGGGAAGCGGACTGCCCACCAGACGGGATATTTTTGATGAGAAGGCACAGATAGCAGCCACGTGGGAAGGGTATTGTTTTATAAATGATGAATTTGTTTCGGTTCCGCCCATGACGCAGGAGCAGATTGACAGGGCAGTGCATTTTATCGAAGGGCTGCATAATCCGGCTTTTGAGGATGAGGTAATTATGAATATTATCTATGAGGAGGCGGAGAGTTTCTTCCAGGGACAGAAGAGTGCAGAAGATGTGGCAGGGCTGATTCAGAACAGGGTGCAGCTTTATCTGCATGAAAGAATGTAACCTATTTAGTGAAAATCTCATTGTTTTATGGTAGTCGTAAGTTTATAATGAAAGCGAAGATAACGGATGGAACAGGAGGCATTATGTACGATACCATTGTAACACTGAAAAAAGGCGGCGGCAGAGCATTTAAGGCAGGCGGCGCATGGATATATGACAATGAGATAGACTCGGTAATGGGGAATTTTACGAACGGCGATATCATTACCGTGCATGATTTTGACGGTTATTTTCTGGGATATGGGTTTATTAATACTAAATCAAAGCTGACAGTCCGGATACT
The DNA here is from genome assembly GCA_947174985.1 of uncultured Lachnospiraceae bacterium. Classification (GTDB taxonomy): domain Bacteria; phylum Bacillota; class Clostridia; order Lachnospirales; family Lachnospiraceae; genus Acetatifactor. The sequence goes on from CAMWLB010000235.1 coordinate 1,974, forward strand.
GTCGCGGAAAAAGGATACGGTAATCGACGACGCTTTCTTGGAAAAAAGAGTGCAGGACGCGTGGGATTACCGTAAGCAGGTTGTCGATACAAGCAGCTGCAGACTGATTTTCGGGGAGGCTGACTATCTGCCCGGCATGGTAATCGATAAATTTGAGGACGTGCTGGTGGTGGAGTCTTTAGCGCTTGGCATCGACAGGCTGAAGCCGCAGATTCTGGAAGCGGTTAAGAGGGTATTGTTAAAAGACGGTATTACAGTCAAAGGAATTTATGAGCGCAGCGATGCCAAGGTGCGGGAACAGGAGGGAATGGAGCGCAGCAAGGGCTTTATTGGTGCGCCCTTTGACACGCATGTAAAAATTGTGGAAAACGGTGTTCAATATATGGTAAATGTGGAGGACGGGCAAAAGACCGGATTTTTCCTTGACCAAAAGAACAACCGCGCGGCGATTCATAAAATCTGCAAGGGCAAAAGAGTACTGGACTGCTTTACCCACACGGGTTCTTTTGCGCTGAATGCTGGTATCGCGGGAGCAAAGGAAGTAATCGGTGTGGACGCTTCCGAACTGGGAATTGCACAGGCAAGAGAAAATGCGGCGCTGAACAATCTGGAGGACAGGGTACAGTTCCTTTGCGCCGATGTATTTGAGCTGCTTCCGGAGCTGGAGAAAAAGGGAGAAAAATTCGATGTGGTAATCTTAGACCCGCCGGCTTTTACCAAATCGCGCAGTTCTGTTAAAAATGCTATAAAGGGATATCGGGAAATCAATCTGCGGGGCATGAAGCTGATTGAGGACGGCGGTTTCCTTGCCACCTGTTCCTGCTCCCACTTCATGGAGCCGGAGCTTTTCAAAAAAACCATTGCGGAGGCAGCAAGAGGAGCGCACAAGCGTCTTAAGCAGGCAGAGTTTCGGACACAGGCGCCGGACCACCCTATACTCTGGGCGTCGGATTCTTCTTATTATTTGAAGTTTTATATTTTTCAGGTGGTGGAAGACAGGTAAAAACTTAAAAAAGCGGGAAGTTATTCCCGCTTTTCTAAATCGTCTGTCAAGGGTTCTTCTTCTGTCGTCCCGCATACGGTGCTTGCGTAATTGATAAGTTCCGCTTCCCACAGAGAATAAGCGGTCTTTGTGAGATGGACAAAACCGTCACTACAGCAGTCTTCCGCAAGGTTACCATTGCCGTCAGATATAACGGTACACAAATCGAGATATCCCCAGCCGTTTTCTTCAGCCATTTCCTGTAAAAGAGTGTTGCATGCTGCGATGTTTGCGTTATTTAATACTTCTTTTCCCGCCCCTTCTAATGTATAGGTTATGCTGACAATATGAATTTCCAGCTCCGGCGAGACTTCCAGTATTTTGTCAATCAGTTCCTTGTATTTGTCGCAGGTTTTCTCAGGTCCCCATATGCCGATATCGTTTATCCCGAGCATGATAAAAGCGCGTTGACAGCCTGTGAGGGGAACGGCATCCCAAACCAGATATTTTTCCCCGTTATATTTGGGATGTGTGCGGCTTTTATCTAAGGGCTTTAAGGCGTTCCTTACGCCGTAGCTTACTTCCGCCAGAAACTGGATATTCTGAACATAAGTTTCCTGTTTTGCGCTGTAATTGCGAAACCCTGCCATGATGGAATCACCGATAAAAACAGAATCACCAAAGTAGATGCGTAGCTCTTCGTCGGTTAATACCGGCGTTTCCGAAGGGGTTGTCAGTGTACTGTCGGATGATTCGCAAGGCAAATCAGCCGGTGGTTCGTCAGGCAAATTCGTTGGTGATTCGACCTCGGCAGCATATACATGTATACTACCTGCAAAATTTCCGAGCGCGAGCATTGCCGCAATGGTAATGCACAGAAAGGTTCTTTTTTGAATTAGTTTTTTAAACATTCTTTAACCAGTGCCTCCTTAACCCGGGCGAAACAACAGCGTGTGCCGCCTATGATACAATAATCTCACTTTATACTACTTTAGGCAGGCAGTCAATATAGAATATGGTAAAATGCTAAAGTTGTGAAGGGCTATTAAAAAGATAGAAACGTATTGGGAAATATGGTATTATATGTAGAGTATTTTTCGGAGATGGTGTTATGAAAAAAACAGGTTTACGGATGCTTACGGTGGTTTTGGTGGGAATCTTGCTGCTTTCCGGTTGTGGAAAAGAAAAAACGAAGAAAAGCTTGTTGTCATTGGCTATAGCGGATGTGTTAAGGGTAAAGTACCCTGTAGCAAAGGAAGCAGCAATGGCGGCGAAGGTGGATATAGAAGGAGCGCGACTTGCCATAGAGGAAATATTCTTTGGGAAGGACGGAAATTGCCGGTATATATTCCTTTCGGATGATTTTGTGCCGGAGGAAATTGCGTGTGCCAATGTATTTGACACCTATCAGAACGGCTGGGAAAATCCGGTGCTTGCAGGGCTGTATGAGGAAGCGGGAGAAGCATGGGAGTACCTTTACTATGCGGAATATGATATAAACGACGATGGAAGAATGGACTATGTGGCGGTGCACGGCAATCTTAATAATGCTATGGAGGAAAACGGATTTTGCGGCGGGGATATCTGGTGTTTGTCCAAGGATGGTATTTATGAAAGAGTAATGCTGCCTGAGGCAGTTTATCTGATTGGCGGTACATGGCAAGAGCCGGAGCTTTTTATGATGACGCTTGTTTATTCGTACAAATGGGGGAGCCAGGGAATTGCCGTTTATCATGATTATGAAAAGCAGGAAATGGCGCTGTACGGATGGCAATATAACTATGATAATTCCGACGAGGCTTATAAACGGGTACGTGCCGTGATTGTAACAGAAGAGATATCAGATACAGCGTTGGTGCAGACCGGATTTCAACTGCTTTACAATGACGCTGAGGAGCGGGTCAGAATAGAGATTAAGGGAAGGGAAGGAAACCCTGATTTTTATCAGGTGATTTTAACGGACAGGAAGAGAGTTTTATTGTCGTATGGTAAACAGACATGCACTGCATGGGACGGCAATGATGACGGATATGAGGATATTTTGTATTATGCAGGCTATGATGGCGGCAGCGGAGGAGATTTTGCTGACTATAAGCTCTTTGTCTGGTCTGAAGAAGAAGGAAAGTATGTAAAAGTGCAGCTTCCGCAATGTATTTTTATAGACTATGAGGCACATAAGATT
>CAMWLB010000236.1 GCA_947174985.1 uncultured Lachnospiraceae bacterium
GTAGTATGAAGTAACCTGGTACATAGTTTTTAAAACTACATGTTGTTATTTATTTGTTGATAAGTGTATTTTATGAAGATTTTTGCAGAAAATAGATTCAGACAGTTCTGAAAGAGGAGGTATTTTATGAATATTACGATTCGGGAACCCGGCAGTGCAATCACACATTTTATCGGCATGATGCTGGCACTTTTTGCGGCAGTTCCACTCTTGATAAAGGCCGGCACAGAAGCCGGCGGCAAACATTTTATTGCCATGTGCATTTTTATGCTCAGCATGGTTCTGCTCTACGGTGCAAGCACCCTGTACCACTCAGTCAACGTAAGTGGAAAGTCCCTGCGGATTTTCCGCAAGATAGACCATATGATGATTTTTGTCCTGATCGCAGGCTCCTACACGCCCGTATGCCTGATTGTGCTTGGCGGCAGGGAGGGCTATACCCTGCTCACCGTTGTCTGGAGCATCGCCATTGCAGGTATGCTGGTCAAAGCTCTGTGGATTAACTGTCCCAAATGGTTTTCTTCCATCATCTATATCGCGATGGGATGGGTCTGTGTGTTTGTGTTCGGACAGCTTGTCAACACACTTCCCCGCTCCGCCTTTCTCTGGCTTTTAGCAGGCGGACTGATTTACACGGTGGGCGGTGTTATCTACGCATTAAAGCTTCCCATTTTCAACGCAAAGCATGCCGGATTCGGCTCTCACGAAATCTTCCATCTGTTCTGCATCGCGGGAAGTGCATGCCACTTTATCTTTATGTATCTGTATGTGGCGTAAGGAAGTCCATTGGAATAAACTTTAGCTCAGCCACTAAACTTTTTCTTTGTAGCGCTTGAACAAATCAACTCGCTATGTTATATTATAAAAAAGGAACAACCGCCCACAAGGGGTTGCCAATAAGATTAGTTTACAAAACCACCCTTACTCGCCAAAGTATAAGGGTGGTTTTGCTATATAGACTTACTTACAAAACGAAAAAACGAATGTAAGTAATGCCAAAAGGAAAAGACCAAAGGTCAATACCCTTCCGGATTTTGACTCTGCCATCTCCAGGAATCTTCGCACATTTCCTTAATACCGTACTGTGCCTTCCAGCCAAGCTCTTTGTACGCTTTCTCCGCATTGGAGTAATTCTCCGGAATATCTCCCGCTCGGCGCGGCTTTATGGAATATGGAATCTTTACGCCTGTAGCCTCCTCGAAATTGTGAATGACATCGAGCACGCTGTAACCGATTCCGGTTCCCAGATTATAGATGCACAGCCCTGCTTTTTCCTCAATCTTTTTCAGTGCTTTCACATGTCCTAACGCCAAATCCACCACGTGGATATAGTCCCTGATGCAGGTGCCGTCAGGCGTCGGATAATCATCACCAAACACACCAAGTTCTTTCAGCTTGCCAACTGCCACCTGTGTGATGTAAGGCATCAGATTGTTAGGAATTCCGTTGGGATTCTCCCCGATATTGCCGCTCTTATGCGCACCAATGGGATTGAAGTACCGAAGCAGAATCACATTCCACTCTGTATCCGCCTTCTGGATATCCGAAAGCATCTGTTCCAGCATGGACTTCGTCCAGCCATAAGGGTTGGTGCACTCGCCCTTTTTTGCGTCCTCCGTAACAGGAACCTGCTCTGGTGTGCCGTACACTGTTGCAGACGAAGAAAAGATAATATTTTTCACATTGTGCGTCCGCATCACGTCAACGAGCGTGAGCGTGCCGGTGATGTTGTTATTGTAATATTCCCAAGGCTTCTTTACGGATTCACCTACCGCTTTCAGTCCTGCAAAATGAATGACTGTCTCGATTTTTTCTTTTGTAAAAATTTCTTCCAGCGCCGCGCGGTCTAAAATATCCGCCTTGTAAAAGGAAACCGGCTTTCCCGTAATCCCTTCCACGCGCTTTAGGGACTCCTCGCTTGCATTGCTCAGATTGTCCACTACCACCACGTCATAGCCCGCATTCTGCAGTTCCACTACCGTATGGCTGCCAATATATCCGGCGCCTCCTGTTACTAAAATAGCCATTTTTCTTCCTCCTTTTTTCTCTATGAGTTTCGCAATTGCCTGTTTATAAGTCCACTCCGTTTTCTCTAAGCAGCGCTCTCGCACTCTCCACAGAGTCCACTCCTGTTTTATTCTTAATCGGTGCAAATTCCCTGTTGCGCACCACCTCAAAGGGCAGGCAGCTATCCATTTCATGTATCATATCCAGCACCAGATTTTCAAATTTATAGCCGTTTGGCTCCTCGGGCTTCACCAGGTTCCCCGCCTCATCCATGTAGGGAATCTTTTTTTCCACCACATGCAGGGGCAGTTTTTTCTTCAGCATTTCATGAAGCGCGCTCTCTTTGAAAAGATAGTTGAGGATAACGCCGAAATTGTATGCCGGCTCACCCTTTTCATTCTTCGCGTTCATCAGTTCTTCCGTCAGTTCATAGTATTCCACAATGGACGGTCTGCCATCCTCGAGGCACATGACGCCTACCTTTTCATCGGGCGCGTTTTTGCGTACCACCTTGGCGCCGACCGTACACTGCTTCTCTATCACCGCACCGATAAAAACGGGGTCGGCGATTCGCTGCAGCACATTGTCCACCGCAAACACGTTGAGCCATTCAATGCCGTGTTTTTTTACAATGTCAAGCACACCCGTGTTTTTCATGGAAACATACCAGCCGCCATTGCCGTTGGGCGAGGTGCTCATCCTGCTTTTGCTCTCCATGTATATCTTTCCGTCATAACCGGCCGCAGGCGCCATCTCCTGCTGAAAGAAGTGGACATATTCTGCTTTGTAGCCGAAGAAATCATGCGCCGTCAGGAAACGCACCGTGGCATCATGGTTTTTATCGCTCGTCATCACGAAAAGCGGAATCCAGGTGTCAGTACAGCGCACCACTTCAAGCAGATTGATTATCAGTCTCTCAAAGATATAAATCTCTTTTGTAATACCAATATTGTACACGCCCTTCGGGTCGTCCGAGCCAAGTCTCGTACCCATGCCTCCCGCAAGCAGCACTGCTCCAACCTTGCCCTCCCGAATTGCCTGCATACCGATTTCGCAGAAATGCTCCCTGCTCTTCTCTATCTCGGCAAGCTCCATTGCGCCGAGCGGCGTTATCTTTCCCTTCTGTACGCCTTTGTCCTTCTGCTTTAAGGAGTCAAGCACCGAAAAATCAGTCCCTGCAACCTGTTCCAAAAGCTCTGTCTTTCCGGCATCGTCCAACTCGTCATAGTATCTGAGGACATGCTCCTGTCCACATTTGTTCAATTTCTCCCGAGCCTGTGTATACGTTATTTCCATTCTGCCTCCATTGCACGCCTGCACAGCCTGTTTCCTGTCTGTGCGCCGCATGTCATTATCATACTGCGTTTTCACGCTTTCGATATTTATAGTATAAACTTATGCGGCTTTTTACGCAATTCCTTTTTGAAATCAGACAAGTATATTTTGTCCCACCTTCTCATATGTTGCAATAACAGCTTGCCTTACATATGCCGGTCTGCCGTCCGGTTTAAGGTAAACGAAACTGTAAACCAGTCATAAGGGGGATTTTTATGAATACCATACAACCGCCGGTTACAAGGGTCCGCGGGCAGAATGTTTTGGAAGAAGCCGACAGAAAAACCGCCCTGCAGCGTTTCTTCGAGCAGTTAAACGACCCGCTTATCTTTATCCTTTTTATCGCTGCCGCCATTTCCCTGCTCCTAAGGGAATACAGCGACACCGCCATTATCCTTGCCGTCATCTTAGTCAACGCCATTGTCGGCGTCATTCAGGAAGGCAAGGCACAGCGCGCTCTTGATTCACTCAAGGAAATGACCAGCCCAAAGGCACTTATTTTAGACCACGGAACACAAAAAGGTGGTATCCCAAGGGATACAATACCTAGAGAAATTCCGGCCAGCGATTTGATTTTAGGGGACATTGTACTGCTCGACGCAGGCAGGCAGGTTCCCGCCGATTTGACACTCATAGAAGTCACAAACCTTAAAATTGAGGAATCCGCTCTGACCGGCGAGTCCCTGCCTGTGGAAAAGGACACGAAAAAGAATAACAAGGCTTACATGTCAACCAATGTCACCTACGGACGCGGTATAGGCGTGGTAACAGCAATCGGCATGGACACGGAAATCGGAAAAATTGCGCGTCTGATTAACGAAGCGCCAAACGATGCCACACCTCTGCAAAAACGTCTGGCAGATTTGGGCAAGATTTTAAGCGTCGTCTCCCTGCTGCTCTGCGCCCTGCTATTCGGCATTGCATTGATGCAGAAGCGAGACATGCTGGAAATGCTGATTACCGCCATATCCCTTGCTGTGGCTGCAGTTCCCGAAGGGCTTCCCGCCATCGTAACCATGGTGCTTGCCCTGAGCGTTTCCCGCATGGTAAAGGTAAATACCATCGTAAAAAAGCTGCCCAGCGTGGAAACCCTCGGATGCGTCAGCGTGGTCTGCTCCGACAAGACGGGTACACTAACCCAGAACAAAATGTCCGTGACCGAATGTTACACGGAGGGCGCGCTTTTATTTCCCGAGGATTTAGATAGACAGAATCACCGTTACTTTTTGGAAGGCTTCGCGCTCTGCAACGACGCCGTTATCTCCGATGAAAGGGGACAAAGAAGCAGCTTATACGCTGCCGAGGAAGCTGCCCGCATCGGGGACCCGACGGAGCTTGCGCTGCTCGATTTGGCGGCACGCTTCGGCATGTTCCGCCCCGTTCTGGAAAGACGGCTTCCCCGCATTGAGGAAATTGCCTTTGACTCAGACCGCAAAATGATGACGACCCTGCACAGACAGGGCTGCACCTGCCTTTCCTACACGAAGGGTTCTCCCGATGAGATTATCAAGCGCTGCCGTTTTGTGCGGGAAAATAACCGGAATACCCCCATGACCCCGTCGCATAAACGGGACATCTACGACGCTATCCGGCAGATGTCCGGCAAGGCCCTCCGAGTGCTTGCACTCGGCATGAGAACCGGCGACTCTCACCCTGTCGAAAAAGATTTGACCTTTATCGGGCTGGTCGGCATGAAGGACCCCATACGCCCCGAGGCGAAGGAGGCGGTTCTGGCATGTCACAGCGCCGGCGTACAGACCATTATGATTACGGG
>CAMWLB010000237.1 GCA_947174985.1 uncultured Lachnospiraceae bacterium
TATATACGGTAAGCTTCCGATTTGGCAATATGAATCTCTATTGCCTTCTCTTTCAATATGACATCATTGTCACTTGCAGCCGTGACAGGTTTATCATCTTTCGGCTCCCCACACGAATTCACATCCTCTGTGTAAGCCTCCGGTTTAGGTGCAAAGGTCTCCGGCAACAGCTCCATTCTCTTCATCCGCAAAAGCTTAAAAAGCCGCATTGCGTTCCTGCTCCTGCAGAATGCGCGAAGATACCATGTATACTCTTTAAACAAAAGCTGCACAGGCTCCACTGTCCTATGGGTCATGGTTCCATTCTGTCCATAATAGTCAAAGCAAATCACCTTTGTCTCCAGAATAGCACGCCTGACTCCTTCAAACAATTCCTGTCTTTTGCCGCTCCAGTCGGAAAAATCGACAGCTATCCAGTTTGGCGGCTGTACCTTAAAAAAATCACCCAATTTATGAAAAGTGTCCTGCTCTGTCCGCGCTCCCACTTCATCCAGACTCTTTAACGCTGCCAGAATCTGCTTTTGTTCCTCCTCGGTCACCAGCAACCTGTCCAGCACAAACTGTTCCGTCAGACTGATACCGCCATTTCTTCCTTTTTGGGCATACACAGGGACACCAATCATGCTGAGCGCTTCTATGTCGCGGTAAATTGTCCGCACTGATACCTCATAGCGCTCTGCCAGTTCAGCGGCTGTCACAGTTTTCTTTTTCATCAACAGATACACAATACCAAGACGACGGTTTAACAAATTTCCTACCCTTCTGTTACGCTTTCTATAAATTTCAATAGTTGCGGCATATTGACGGGCTTTGCCAAATGCTCGTTCATACCACTTTCCCTCGACATTTTTCGGTCTTCCTCAAAAGCATTTGCCGAAAGAGCGGCGATAGGGATATTTGCCAAAGCCGGATTCTCCAGTGCTCTTATGGCTCTCGCCGCATGATACCCATCCATAACAGGCATCTGAATATCCATCAGAACCAAAGCATATTCCCCGGGCTTTGCATTTTTAACCTTCTCGACCGCAATCGCACCGTTTACGGCAGTATCGACCAAAAAACCTGCATCCTGAAGCAATTCGACCTCAATCTCCAGATTAATCTCATTGTCTTCAACCAAAAGAAGCTTTTTCTGCTCCTTCATCTGTATCGGCGCATCGTCCTCCTTGGCATACGAAGACTGTCCTGCCTTGATGCGAAAATGAAACGTAACCGTAAAACAGCTTCCTTCTCCCTCTACACTCTGTGCATCTATGGTTCCGCCCATCATATCGACCAGATTCTTTATAATCGTCAAACCCAGTCCTGTGCCATATATCCCGCTCAACGTCGTATTCCGCTGCCGTTCAAACGGCTCATACATATGCGCCATAAAGCTTTCACTGATTCCGATGCCATTGTCCTTTACCATAAACTGATAAGCCGTCAATTCATTGGACAGCTCTCGCAGTTCTGTAACCTTGACCTCGACTTTTCCGCCCGCTTCCGTGTACTTGATGGCATTTCTGGACAGCCTCACAAGAATCTGCTTCAGCTTCTGCGCATCTGTGTAGACATATTTATGCTTCAGCCCCGAAATATCCAGCGAAAATTCGATATCCTTCGCTGTTGCACGTGAAAGCACAGCCCTCTGTACCTCCTGCACAATCTCTAACAGGTTGTTTTCCTCTTCTTCCACATAAACGGCGCCGGATTCCATTCTCGATATTTCCAGCACATCATTTAACAGTCTGAGCAGCTGACTGCCGGAAGCCTCAATCATATCCAGATAGCCCTTCACCTTGCTCGTATCATCGCTGTGTTTCTGGGCAAGCGCCGTAAATCCGACAATAGCGTTCATCGGCGTCCGGATATCATGCGACATGTTGGAAAGAAATGTGTTTTTGGCAACATTAGCAGACTTTAACTGTTCTAATGCTCCACACAAAATCTCATTCCGTTCTATCTCATACCGTATGTCGTCATCAATGCTGCGATACCCGATAATAATCTGGGATACGCGCTCGGTTCTGCTCACATTGATGATACAGAGCTGCAGGTATTCGATTTTATCCTGATTGACAATCCGATAATTAACGCGGAAATTTTTATGTTGCGCCAGCCGCTCGCGGATATAGTCCGGCGTGAGCGCCCTTGCAACTTTTTCCCTGTCTTCCGGAAAGACCCAGGTATCCAGATATTCCGTATCAAATCCGGCATACTCGCATACCTGATTTTCATTTTGAAACTTTAAATCAAATCGATTGCTTATCCGGTATGCCTGTATACGGTTTTTATCCAAATCCGCATAGAAAACCGAATCGTAATCCAGCGTGAGCCCTTCTACCATGGCAAGACGCTGCAGATTCTCCTGACTAAGGGTCTGAAACACTTCCTGCTGATGTCTTTTCTTTTTCGTCGCATCTCCTACAAATACGTAGAACAGACCGCCGGCTCCTTTACTGCGCATATAATGCCCATAATCCTCAATCCACCGTATCTCGCCTTTTTTGTCCGTAACCCGGTATTCAACATAATCCAAATCATACCGGCTATGTATCACCTGTTCCTTTATACTCCGTTCTACAGACTGATAATCCTCGGGATACACCATTCCTTTAAATGAGCTTCCTGTTAAAGCCTTGAACTCTTCCTCCGTCTCACAGCCGAAAATACGAAAGAGCGCTTTATTGGCATAGATGATTTCCTCGCTTTCATCTGCCCGGTAAATAAAAAACCCGCCCGGCATTTCATCTATAATCCGTTTAAAGGGATATTTTTCATAAATAGCATCCTCTTTTGTCCCACACTCGCCGGCTTCATCCGGTATGGATAATATATGTTCAATTAGTGCATTGTCAAAATGGCTCATGGCGTATTCCTCCGGATTGTCCTTCCCTTATCATATCATTTTTACAAACACCTGTCAGCATTTTTTTCCACATGCAAAGTCCAGATAGTCCTCGTAATTCTTTTCAAGAAGCTTGGGCGTATCCAATCCATAGGGACATTTTCCCCTGCATTGATTGCAGTGAATACAATTCTCGATTTTCTTCATCTTTTCCTGCCATTCCGCTGTCAGGTAACCTTCCTTGGGTGCGCGGCGCAGAAGCAGGCTCATGCGGGCACAATTATTGATTTCGATACCTGCCGGACACGGCATACAATATCCGCAGCCTCTGCAGAAATCGCCGGAAAGCTGTTTTTTGTCCATCTCTATTTTCTGAAGTATTTCCGCCGTCATGGCAGGCGGATTGTCCTGATAGGAAATAAACTCGTCAAGCTCACTCTCCCGCTGTATCCCCCATATGGGCGCAACATTGTCAAACTGCGCAAGATAAGCGTATGCTGCCGCCGAATCGTTAATTAAACCGCCCGAAAGTGCCTTCATCGCAATAAATCCCATGTCTGCCGTCCGGCATGCCTCCACAAGTTTGACTTCCTCCTCGGAAGCAAGATAGGAAAAAGGAAACTGCAATGTTTCGTACAAGCCGGAAGCAACCGCTTCCTTTGCCACTGCAAGCCTGTGATTGGTGATTCCAATGTGACGGATTTTTCCCTGTCTCACAGCCTCCTGCATAGCCTCATACAGCCCTGTCCCGTCCTCCGGCTTCGGACAGAAAGACGGATTGTGAAACTGATAGATATCGATGTAATCCGTCTTTAAAAGCATCAGACTGGTATCCAAATCTTTCCAAAACTGCTCTGTACTGCCCGCTCCGGTCTTTGTACTGATAATGATTTTGTCACGCACATGAGAAAACGCCTCACCAAGCTTTCCCTCACTGTCTGTGTACCAGCGGGCAGTATCAAAATAATTAAATCCACTGTCAAATGCTTTCTGCAGCAGATAAACAGCATCTTTTTTATCAATTCTCTGTATCGGAAGCGCCCCAAACCCGTTCTTGCAGACCTTAAGACCGCTCCTCCCTAACGTTACCATCTCCATAAACGCCACCACCTTTCTTTTCATTATTGTATCATATTCGAGTATGAAAATATAGAAAAATGTGGTATAATGCCCAACGGATTATAATCGTTGTCAGCAAAGGAGAACTTGTATGCCGAAAAATACAAATTATTACAAAACACTTTACGCCTGCTTTATCGGCTACATTATACAGGCCATTATCAATAATTTTGCGCCGCTTTTATTTTTAACCTTCCAAAGCAGTTACAAAATTCCCCTGTCGCAGATTACACTGCTTGTCACCGCTAATTTCGGATTGCAACTCATCATAGATTTGTTATCCGCTGGTTTTATTGACAAAATCGGCTACCGGCTCTCCATGCTGGCAGCTCATGTCTTCTGTGCTGCGGGACTGTTTTTTATGACCTTTTTGCCGAATGTGCTTCCTGACGCTTTCATCGGACTGTTTCTTTCCGTCATGGTATATGCCGTAGGTGGCGGTCTTTTGGAAGTACTTGTCAGCCCCATTGTGGAAAACTGCCCCACAGACAACAAGGAAAAGGCCATGAGCCTGCTGCACTCCTTTTACTGCTGGGGACATGTCGGCGTGGTTCTGTTGTCCACCCTGTTTTTTAAGCTTTTCGGCATCGAAAACTGGAGAATTCTTGCTATTGTCTGGGCAGTCGTTCCCATCTGTAATTTCTTTTTGTTTATGACCGCACCCATTGCAGAACCTGCCAAAGAGCAGGAAGGCGGTCTTTCCGTAAAAAAGCTTGTCAGCCGGAAAATTTTCTGGATTCTGATGCTCCTTATGCTATGTGCCGGTTCATGCGAACAGGCAGTCAGCCAATGGGCATCCACCTTTGCGGAAAAAGGTCTGGGTATCAGCAAAACCGCCGGAGATTTGGCGGGTCCTATGCTTTTTGCCATATTGATGGGAACCTCACGGCTGATTTATGGTAAATGGGGCGATAAACTTGATCTGGAGAAGTTTATGCGCTTCAGCGGCTTTCTCTGCCTGTTCTCTTACCTGATTATCTCTTTGTCGCCATATCCCGTTCTCGGTCTTTTAGGCTGCGGATTATGTGGTCTTTCCGTAGGTATCCTGTGGCCGGGCGCTTTCAGCATGGCAGCGGCAAACATCCCCGGCGGCGGCACCGCCATGTTTGCCTTTCTCGCCCTCGCAGGCGATTTGGGCTGTATGAGCGGCCCTACCT
>CAMWLB010000238.1 GCA_947174985.1 uncultured Lachnospiraceae bacterium
GAAGGGTACACATACCATTTCCGTGCTGTCCTTAAAGGAGCCGATGCTGATTAGCAAGCTGGTGCTCAATACGGAAGGTGCGATTGCTCCCTATGCAGAAGTGAAAGCGGCATGGGATGCTGCGGGCGCTGTAAATACAACCGGTACGATTATTACGTTAGAGGGCGAGTTTGCGACCAAGACTTCCTCCCAGATGCTGTATCCCCAGCAGGATCAGTCTTCTCCTTCTGTTTCTCCTTCCAGCGCCAAGGAATTGTTAAACAACTCTATCGGCGGCAATTCTTGGAGGCTTGTGGGACAGTGGATTGAGTGGAGCTTTGAAGTGCATGAAGCGGGCTATTATAATATTGCCCTTTATGATAAGCAGAACTTTTCACGAGGCATCCATGTGTCAAGACGTATTACCATAGATGGGGTAGTGCCTTTCGAAGAAATGTCCGACTATGCGTTTTCTTACGGACAGAGCTGGCGTGAAGACGTGCTTAAGGATGAAGATGGCAATGCCTATATGTTCTATCTGGAAGCCGGAACACACACTCTTCGTATGGAAGCGGTGCTTGGTGAGTTTTCTGAAATCGTGGGTCTGGTAGAGGATTCTGTGCAGCAGCTCAACAGCATCTACAGACAGGTTATTAAAGTAACCGGTGTGAAGCCGGATACCTACCGTGACTATCAGCTTGCGGCAGTTCTTCCGAATCTGCATGACGAGCTTGTGGAAGCAAGGGACACGCTGAATGAAGCGCTTGCGTTGCTTGAGGTAGTGGCAGGCAAGAATACGGATAAAAAGACTGTGCTCCTTACCATGCGTGACCAGTTAAACGATTTGATTAAGGATGAGGAGTATTTTGTCCGTACCATCAGTTCCTATAAAATAAATGTCAGGGCGCTTGGTACATGGATTACACAGGTTATCAGCCAGCCCCTGCAGGTGGACAGAATTTCTATCTATTCTCCCGGGGAGAAGATAAAATACGATAAGACAGGATTCTTTTCGAGTGCGGGCTATGAAATCAAGAGATTATATTACTCTTTTGTGATAGACTACAACAATATCGGAAGTGTCAACGAGGATGGCAAGGAAGGTGGAGAGTCTATTACTCTGTGGATTGGTTCCGGACGTGATCAGGCGAACGTAATCAAGTCGATGATCGACGAGAGCTTCACCAGCCAGACAGGTATAGGTGTCAACGTACAGCTGGTAGATATGTCTACTTTGTTGAAGGCGACACTGGTTGGAGAGGGACCTGACGTAGCGATTCAGGTGGCAAATACCAATGGTATTGCCGGAGCGGTTTTGAATACAGGTAATGACACGCCTGTCAACTATGGTATTCGAAATGCGGTGCTTGATTTGAATCAGTTCCCCGATATAGATGAGGTACTTGAAAGATTTCCGGAGGCAGCGACACTGCAGTTTTCCTATGACGGTTCTGTATATGCACTGCCGGAGACGCTGACCTACCCCGTTATGTTCTACCGCAAGGATATTCTGGCAGAAATCGGGCTGGAAACTCCGGAAACATGGGATGACGTGAAAGTGGCGATGACCGTGCTTGCCAAGAACCAGATGGAATTTGGTATGCTGCCGACCGAGCAGATATTTGCTTCCATCTTGTATCAGAACGGCGGCGCGTACTATACAGACGATGCGAGGGCGTCGGCATTGGATTCTGACATTGCTGTCAGTGTATTTAAGGATTTTTGTGAGTATTACACAGATTACAAGCTGGATAAAGAAACCAGTGTGGAAGAACGTTTTAGGACGGGCGAATGTCCGATTATCATAGCGGATTACACGACCTATAACAATTTTG
Source organism: uncultured Lachnospiraceae bacterium (assembly GCA_947174985.1). Classification (GTDB taxonomy): domain Bacteria; phylum Bacillota; class Clostridia; order Lachnospirales; family Lachnospiraceae; genus Acetatifactor. The sequence goes on from CAMWLB010000238.1 coordinate 1,815, forward strand.
CAGTATCCGCACCGGATATTGCGGGTCTGTGGAGTTTCACCCAGATACCCGGAACTGTGCAGGAGGACGGCACGGTAGACCATTCCGTGGCAAGCACCGGTCTTGCCAGCATGATTATGGCGGATACGGAACATCCGGCTGCAAGTTGGGAATTCATAAAGTGGTGGACCAGTGAGGAAACCCAGACACAGTACGGACGTGAGATGGAAGGTCTGATGGGTTCTGCGGCGAGAGTGCCGACGGCAAACTACAATGCATTCTTAAATATGCCTTGGCCAGTAGATGACTTTGAGGCGTTAAAAGAGTCCATGGAATGGGTACAGGGAATCCCGCAGGTACCCGGCGGATACTACTCATGGCGTAACGTGTACAATGCCTTCTATACGGTGGTGACGGAGACTGATACGGCTCTGCCGCGAGAAGAACTGATGGATAAGGTAATTTACATCAATGCAGAAATAAACTACAAGCGTGAAGAGCTTGAATTGGATGTGGAACGCGGAAAGTAGGAGGAGGAAAAGATGGCTGGAAACGGAGAAATTTCCGAAGTAAGAGTATCACAGGAAGCGCTTGACATAGCCAAAAAGCAGGCGACTCTGGGATACCGGATTAAACGGAATAAAGCTTGCTACATGATGTTGGCACCTTACTTTATATTGTTTTTCCTCTTTACGGTAATTCCGGTAATCCTGAGCGTGTGCTTCAGTTTTACTTACTATAATATGTTGGAAATGCCTGAATTTATAGGCTGGAAAAACTACATAAAGCTGTTTTTGGAAGATGATATCTTCATGAAGGCATTAAAAAATACCATGATTCTGGCAGTAGTTACAGGACCGGTCAGTTACTTCCTGTGTCTGTTGTTCGCATGGATTATCAATGAGTTTAAGGGCTGGGTAAGAGCGTTTTTAACCCTGATATTCTATGCGCCCAGTATCTGCGGTAACGCCTATGTGGTATGGACCCTGATTCTCTCGGGTGACCGCTATGGCTACTTAAACGGTTTTTTGATGGATCTTGGTGTTCTGGATAACGCGATAGTGTGGATGAAGACGGAAAAATATGTGCTTCCATTCCTGATAGTCGTACAGCTCTGGCTGAGTTTGGGAACCGGCTTCCTGTCCTTTATCGCAGGTTTGCAGACGGTAGACAAATCCTTGTACGAGGCGGCGGCGCTGGACGGCGTCAAGAACCGTTGGCAGGAGCTTTGGTATGTAACGCTTCCTGCTATGAAGCCTCAGCTTATGTTTGGTGCGGTTATGCAGATTACACAGGCGTTTGCTATTTCGGACGTGTCCATACAGCTTGCCGGCAACCCATCAGTCAACTATTCCGGTGCGACGGTGGTTACCCACCTTTTGGACTACGGTACCGTCCGCTTTGAGATGGGATATGCTTCGGCAATTGCAACAGTATTGTTCCTGCTTATGGTAGGCAGCAACCTGTTAGTACAGAGACTGTTAAGGAGGGTAGGAGAATAATGAGCAGACAAAAAGATTATTTGAAGCCCTACAAGAAACGCCGGTTTTTTAAACCGAGGGAGAAGAAACTGAACCGTTCCATGGCAGGAAATACCCTGTTGTTTGTTCTCATGGCAATCTGTGGTGTGGCGATGATAATGCCGCTCGTCATGGTTATCAACAACTGCTTAAAGCCTTTGGACGAATTATATCAGTTCCCGCCCAAGATTTTTGTAAGAAACCCTACTTTGGAAAATTTCTCGGATTTGTTCACTATTATGAATGATTCCTGGGTACCTTTTTCCAGATACATATTAAATACCATTATCATTACCGGTGGCGGTATGGTGGGGCACGTTATCATCGCATCCCTTGCAGCATACCCGCTGGCAAAACACAATTTCCCCGGAAAAGGGATTCTGTTCCAGATGGTAGTGCTCTCCATGATGTTCCACTGGACGGTTACGCAGACACCGCAGTACATGATGATTTCATGGCTGCATATCAATAACAGTTATTGGGCGTTAATCCTGCCCGCCTGCTCTTTTGGTATGGGCCTGTACCTGATGAAACAGTTTATGGAGCAGCTTCCTGATTCCCTGATGGAATCGGCGAGACTGGACGGCGCAAATGAATGGCATATTTTCTGGAAAATTGTAATGCCCAATGTAAAGCCCGCATGGCTGACGCTGGCTATCTTCCAGTTCCAGCAGATGTGGAGCAACACGGGAAGCACTTTCCTTCGCGACGAGGAATTAAAGCCCTTGCAGTATTCCCTGCAGCAGATTTCAGCAGGCGGTATGGCGAGAGCGGGCGCGGCGGCAGCGGTAACCTTTATTATCGCGGCAGTGCCGATTACCTTCTTCCTCATCTGCCAGAGAAACATTTTGGAAACCATGACTTCATCCGGTATGAAAGATTAACAGGAGGGAACGGAGATGAAAAGATTTGTAAGGCTACGAAAAATCATATCCCTCTGCCTTGCAGCGTTTGTGCTGGCGCTGGCGGCGGGAGAGAGCGCATACGCCTCCGAGCTTCCGTATGATTCCTATAATTATGACTATCGGGAGTATATCCACTTTACACCGGCGCCGTATGTGCCTGCCGGAACCGTGAAGGGAACGGATTTGACATGGAACGGAGAGCCAATCGGCAAATTTGTGACACCGCAGGATTTGTGTAAGGATGCAGATGGTTCCATCTATGTGGCGGACACAGGCAATAATCGTATTGTGGTACTCAACCGCGATATGACAAAGGTGCTGAATGTCATTACAACCTTTGACAATAACGGTGTGGAAGATACCTTCAAGCAGCCCTATGGCGTGGCTGTTTCCGAGAAGAACCTGATTTACGTAGCGGATTCACAGAACAACCGCGTCGTAGTACTTGATCAGAACGGAAAACTGGTTCAGATAGTGGCGAATCCGCAGTCAGAGAGCTTGGAAGATGGGTACGTATTTGTACCTCTCAAGGTAGTAGTGGATTATGCGGACAGAATTTATGTCATTGCACAGAACATGTTTGAAGGTATTATGGTATTTGAGAGCAACGGAAACTTTTCCAGTTTCTTCGGTACCATTGAAGTAGAAATCAGTCTCTGGGAAAAGTTTTGGAAGAGACTGGCGAGCAAGGAAGAGCGTGCAAAACAGGTGCTCTTTATCCCGACAGAGTTCACAGGAATTGATATCGATCCGGACGGCTTCGTATATGCTTCCAATATCGACCCCAAGGGCGTGCAGGGCGTGAGAAGCATGAATCCCCGAGGCGAGGACGTTATCAAGAAGGGTGAAAATAATAACGTAGGCGTAGCCCTTTGGATTCAAGGTA
>CAMWLB010000239.1 GCA_947174985.1 uncultured Lachnospiraceae bacterium
TTATCATAGAAGACCTACCTCTTATAGCTATTTACAGAAAAACTTTCATACTCTCCCCTTCCGCAAAGCACACCTACCGCGCCCACTGCCACATGACAAAAAAACCAAGGAGCAGTACAACAAAGAAAATCCCGCCTACGCATCTTTTTATTTTTTCCTTGCGCATTTCTCTTCGCAATGCTGCAACTGCATAGTGGTCTTTGGGCAGTGGCGCGAGGAGCTCGTCGATTAGCTGCTGCATACCTTTCAGATAAGGATATTTCTCCATCATGCTGCCCCATCCGGTAAGCCCCATTTCCATCTTATCGTTTTCTATCCATGCTTCCATGTGCAGCAATCCGCCCTCGTACTGATACCGAAAAAAACGGTTAATCTGCGGCAGCCCTGTCTCTGCTCCCTGAAATTTTGACCACTCGTAGTACATCACCTTCCGTTCAAAGTGGTTTACGGACAGAAAACGCTGTATGACACTCTCCACCCATTCTTCCTGCAACCCCAGCCGGATATCCTTTATGTATCTTTTCTCCATTTTTGCTCCCCATTTCCAGGCATGTAAAACCATTCCCATCGTATCTGATTTTTTATCAGTAATATATCATTTCGCACCATTATTTTATCATAATAATCCGTTCGATTCTATCAGACATTTCTTAAGATTCTCTGCAGAACCGGACGTCTCTTTTCTATTTCTTGATTCTCATCTTTACAAATATGTATCCGGCAACAAATGCTATCAAAATCAGCCCAAGCACAATCCCTTCCCATATTTTTGTCCGGGTTTCCTGTTCTTCTAACTGCTCTATTTCATCGTAAAGCATATGATTATAACTCATGTTCTGTTCAAATTCCTGATTCTTCAAATCCTGATCACCTACTGTTTTCAGACATTCCACTTTGATATAACCCGTATACCCTCCTGCAGAAATTCTGCACCAGTTATGTTCTGCATTCTCCAACGTAAAGACAGCTGTCCCTGCCTGAATACTCGCCATTGCATTCACGCTTTTCTCAGGGTCAACATCATAAATGATTATTCTGCCAGAAGTATGTGTCAAAATCCTTCGCTGCGTTTTCGGCGCATGCCACTTGTACAAGGCTGGCGGTTAATGCTAAATAATTCAGATACGCAGGCAGCCCCTGCGTGGAAGTCCTTGACGGCTCTGTCAAAAAGTCGTATGATAAGTGCAACATTTACAACTGTCTTGACAATAGAGAAAATTCAATTTGTACGCGTGCCAAGGCACGCAGATGGGAGCAAAAATGGATAGACAAAATCTTACTCTGCTGACGGACCTCTATGAACTTACCATGATGCAGGGCTACTTCAAAAACAAAGACAAGAATGAAACCGTTATTTTTGATGCGTTTTACCGCGCCAATCCAAACGGCGGCGGTTATGCCATTGCCGCCGGCTTAGAGCAGGTTATCAATTACATCAAAAATCTTCGTTTTGCCGAAGAGGATATTGCCTATCTGGCAAGCCTTGGCATTTTCGATTCTGAATTTCTGGATTACCTGCAGGACTTCCGGTTTACCGGCGACATTTATGCCATTCCCGAGGGCACGGTTATATTTCCGAGAGAGCCGTTTGTCAAGGTTATCGCACCCATCATGCAGGCACAGCTTGTGGAAACCGCCATCCTGACCATCATCAACCACCAGAGTCTGATTGCCACCAAAGCCTCCCGCGTTTGCTTTGCTGCGCAGGGCGACGGTATTATGGAGTTCGGACTGCGGCGCGCACAGGGTCCGGACGCAGGTATCTACGGTGCAAGGGCGGCTATGATTGGCGGCTGTGTTGCTACCAGCAACGTGCTTGCCGGACAGCTTTTTGACGTACCTGTCAAGGGAACCCACGCCCATAGCTGGATTATGAGTTTTCCTGATGAATATACAGCATTTAAAACCTATGCCGATATTTACCCGAACGCATGCATTCTGCTGGTAGATACCTACGACACATTGAAATCCGGCGTTCCCAACGCCATAAGAGTATTTAAGGAAATGCGCGAGGCCGGAATTCCTCTGACTTCATACGGCATCCGCCTCGACAGCGGCGACCTCGCCTACCTGTCCAAGAAGGCGCGCAAAATGCTGGATGCAGCGGGCTTCCCTGACGCTGTCATTTCCGCTTCCAACGATTTGGACGAGTACCTGATCGACAGCCTGAAGGTACAGGGCGCCACCATCACTTCATGGGGTGTCGGCACAAACCTGATTACCTCCAAGGACTGCCCTTCCTTTGGCGGCGTGTACAAGCTGGCGGCAGTAAAAGACGCCGACGGCAGCTTTATTCCTAAAATCAAGCTTTCAGAAAACAGTGAAAAAGTTACCAACCCCGGCAATAAGACCATCTACCGTATTTATGAGAAGGATACCGGCAAAATCAAGGCAGACTTGATCTGTCTGGCGGACGAGCACTTTGACACTTCCGAGCCCATGAAGCTTTTCGATCAGGTGGAGCCATGGAAGAAAACCAAACTGGAGGGCGGCACTTATACCCTGCGGGAGCTCATGGTTCCTGTCTTCCAAAACGGCGAGTGCTGCTACACCTCACCAAAGGTAATGGAAATCCGCGACATCTGCCAAAAAGAGCTGAATACCCTTTGGGACGAAACCAGACGTCTGGTCAATCCCCACAAGGTTTATGTAGACCTTTCCCAAAAGCTTTACGATATCAAAATCAAGCTTCTGGACGAAATGAGCGAAAAATAAAATTTCAATTCATTCTTTTTCCTTTTTCTCAGAAAAGATGGGAGCAGATTTTTTCGTCTGCTCCCATCTTCCATTTCTGTTATTTATGCTATTTTTCTCTTTACTGCTCCATCTGTCTGCCCAAAAATCCTGCTGCTGACATAATCAGCTTGTGCTCCACTTCACCCAGCTTCGTCTTGCCGTCGCCTTCCAGAATCACAACGGCGCCAATCACATCGCCTTCACAGATAATGGGTGTCAGCGCTTCCTGCAGGTATTCCTCGTTTTCCTCTTCAATCACCGGAATAAAACTTTTCTCCCCACGGGAAGCAATAATCGTCTCCCGCTCCGCTATTTTCTCTTCCAACTGCTTGCTGATGCTTTTGCCCAAAAAGTGCTTGTAGCCGCCGCTTACCGCAATGAACTGGTCCCTGTCGGCAATCAGCGCCGCATGACCGGATACCTGGGACAAGCTCTCCGCATACTGTTTGGCAAAAGTTGTCATCTCCCCGATAGGAGAATATTTCTTTAATATAATCTCGCCTTCCCTGTCTGTAAAGATTTCCAAAGGATCACTTTCCCTAATCCTCAAGGTTCTGCGGATTTCCTTCGGTATAACGATACGTCCAAGGTCGTCTATCCTTCTTACGATTCCTGTTGCTTTCATTTATTTCCTCCATTTGCAGATAATAATTTGTGAAATGTGATACTATTATCTGTAAATAGTGGTATTTTATACCTTGAAAATCGAAATACTGTGGAGAAAAAAGGAAGTTTATATTTGTCCCCTTACCTGCATCAACGCAAACCCAAGAAGATTTTGACCATTCCATTTTTGCATGTCAAAACGATTCGTATCCTGCATAGACAGTCCAATCCCCCATATCTTATCATGTACGGCACACTCCGCTAAAACGACCTCTCCTGTTTCTTTTAGTTTTCTGCCAAGCTCTTGGTTCTGTAAAAACTTAGCAAGCAAACCACGATATACTATAACTTGGCGAATTCCATTCCAAACGACATCGTCATAATTTGCTATCTGCCTGCCGTATTGCTTGACTTTTGCAACATCCTTCTCGGTCAATATTTTCTGTGCCATATCAAAATCACCAAAAGTAACAGCTTTCTTATACATCATGTACTGTTCCATTGATGAAAACGCAACTCCCTCTACAGTGAATGGAGATGGATACCAATTACTGAGCCAGCCATTTTCCTCGTTCGGATTGTGAAAACAAATAATCTCGTTCATACCCTTCCCACTTTCTTTACAGCAAGCTCCAAATCCAAGTCGTGAAGTCCCGCATATGCGTTTTTCAGATAGTCAAGCGGCACTCTTTCAACCAGTTCCTGACTTGGAATATTATACTGCCATTGATAATAAGCATAAAATTCGCCTATCCAATCGGGAATAAATCCTTTCAAAGCCTCCCCCTTTTTCAGTTTGTATTGCTCTGTTTGCTGAAAATACTCCCACAAACCTTTTGCATCCATTGTGCAGACAAAAGCCTGCGCTTCGTCCACATATCTTCTTGTCTTACTTTTCATATAAGAACAGATAAAATCTTCTGTATCCATATCGGGATAGTTCATCGCAATATAGTCAAACAACTTTCCCTGGTTTTCGACCACCTCATCCAAATACGCTTTGGAATAAGCCTGCATATAGCCACCTCTCCTTTCAAAGCAGGGTACTGAACACTTTTGTTACTTGGTTGCGGTCAGAGTCTATCAATTTTCGCATATTCTCACGCGCCGCAATATCGCGTTCATTATACTTCTTATTAAACTGCATAAATTCAACGGATTGTAAATCTTCGTGAAGCTCTGTCAATTTTTCATATGCCCTTTGGGTCTTAATACAATATTGAATTCCCAAGCCACCAAGGGCAAGTAATTCCTCCAAAATATCCACGTCCACCTCATCTCGAACAAACGCTTTTGCAATATAGAAATATGATGCATTGGCTCTCCAGCCTTTAATAATGTCATATTTTTCCGTAGAAACGCCATACTTTTCGATAAACCGTTTTGAAAGCAGCCGATACCGTTTTGAATCTGCGGCATCGCGATGCTTCATCAGTTCAGCAAGCCATGATAGAACACTTTTATTCTGAAAATCCAATATTTTTAACCCGGCCATATCCAGTTCATACTTATGAACCCAGCCATTTAAGGCATCCGGACGGTAAACTGCCCATTCCTTTGCAAGCTCTATACTTTCTGTCAGATAAAATCCCTTTCCATAATCGTGTTTTTCATCACCTAACCCGAATTGAGGCGTTACGATTTCATTTGGACTGCCATGATATAATATCATATGCTAGTTCTCCTTTACACAAACATCTTTTCCATCTTTGAACGTAATATGTCCGCTCCATTCCATAAT
>CAMWLB010000240.1 GCA_947174985.1 uncultured Lachnospiraceae bacterium
GTATGAGCGGCCCTACCTTCGTAGGCTTTATATCCGGCGCGTTTGATGACAACTTAAAAGTCGGAATTCTGGCGGCAGTTATTTTTCCCCTGCTCTTACTTGCCGGACTCTGCGCCAAAAATGCAGTCAGTGGCAGTCAAAAACCTTGAAAATTCTGAATATACATTATACAATACAGATAAATACTTGTGAAAAACCAGCCGCCCGGCGGCAGAATGAGAGGACGCTATGTATCAGGACAACAAAATCTGGATTGGAAGCGCAGATAACAAAAAAGTATACATTTACCCCAAAATGGCAAACCGCCACGGCATGATAGCCGGAGCCACCGGAACCGGAAAGACCGTTTCCCTGAAGGTATTGGCAGAATCCTTCAGCAACTGCGGCGTACCCGTTTTTATGGCAGACGTAAAAGGCGATTTGTCCGGTATCTGCAAGGATGGTATAGAAAATGAAAGTATTGCGCGGCGCATCGACGCACTGGGACTTATGGAAGAGGGCTTCTTTTTCCGCGGCTGCCCGACTGCCTTTTGGGATATCTACGGCGAAAAAGGGCTTCCTTTGAGAACCACCATCTCCGAGATGGGGCCTCTGCTTCTCGCAAAAATCATGGGACTGAATGATACGCAGTCCGCCATTCTCTCCATCGTTTTCAAGATTGCCGATGACGAAGAGCTTTTGTTAATTGATACCAAGGATTTGCGTTCCATGTTACAGTATGTAGGAGAAAACGCAAAAGAATACACCCTGCGGTACGGCAATATTTCCACCGCCAGCCTCGGAGCCATCGCCAGGGCGCTCACCACACTGGAAAGCGAAGGCGGCGAAATGTTTTTCGGAGAACCGGCGCTTAATATCGGCGACTGGTTCTGTACCGATACAAGCGGACGCGGCACCATACAGATACTGGACTGCCAAAGACTGATAAACAATCCGACCATGTACTCTACCTTTATGCTCTGGCTGATGTCCGAGTTGTTTGAGGTTCTGCCTGAAGCAGGCGATTTGGAAAAGCCGAAAATGGTATTCTTCTTTGATGAAGCACACCTTTTATTTGACAACGCTTCCAAAGAGCTTTTGGGCAAGGTGGAGCAGGTTGTGAAGCTTATCCGTTCCAAGGGCGTTGGTATTTATTTTATCACGCAGAATCCTAAGGATATCCCAAACGGCGTATTGAGCCAGCTCGGCAACAAAATCCAGCACGCCCTTCACGCTTACACACCGAGTGAGCAGAAAGCAGCAAAGGCATGCTCACAGTCCTTCCGTGAAAATCCCGAATTCAATACCTATGAAACCCTGCTGCAGCTTGGCATTGGAGAAGCTTTGGTATCCGTACTGGACGAAAACGGTATTCCCACCATGGTGGAGCGCTGCACCATCCTTCCCCCGCAAAGTCTGATGAGCCCTCTGGACGATGCAGAGCGGGAAAAGCTGATACAGAACCACCTTTTATATGTCCGTTATTCACGGACAGAAGACCGTGATTCCGCCTATGAATTTTTACAGCGGAAATTCCTTGCCGATGCGGAAAGTGCACAGATGGCAAAGGAAACGGCTGCCGCCGAAAAGCAGCGTTTGAGAGAAGAGGCTGCCGCAAAAAAAGCGGCGGAAAAGAAAGAGGCCGCAAAGGACAAACGGGTTAAGTCTGCTGCCAAAAATGTTGCAAGCAGCGCGGCCGGTACTATCGGACGGGAAATCGGCAACTCTGTAGGTTCCTCCATCGGTGGTAAATTCGGCAAAAAGCTGGGCGGCAATCTGGGGGCTTCCCTGGGACGCAATCTCCTCGGCACACTATTTGGAAGATAATAATAGAAACAGACAGGGCACAGCATTTTCCTTTGCTGTGCCCTTCATTTATAATAATGTTTGCCGCATCGCCGGCTATTCTTTTACTGCTTCCGCCAGCTCGCCACCCTCAATCATGCCAATCATAAGCTGCACAATCTCCGCATTGAGCTGCGTTCCTGCGATTCTCCGAAGCTCTGCCAGAATGGCATCCTTCTTCAGCCTCTCGCGGTAGGGTCTGGTGGAATTCATGGTATCGAAAGTGTCCGCCACCGCAATAATCTGCGCAATCTTCGGAATCTCTTCTCCCTTTTTCCCAAACGGATATCCATGCCCGTCTATGCGCTCGTGATGATAACCCGCTCCCAGCGAAAGATCCGGCGAAATTTCAATCTTCTTTAAGATATCATAGCCATTTTTCGCATGCTGTTTCATAATTGCGTATTCTTCATCAGTCAGTTCCTGCGGCTTGTTTAAAATATCATCCGGAATCGTGATTTTTCCGATATCATGCAGCAAGGCAATGTCATAAATCTCTGAAACCTTATCCTTGTCGTAGCCCAGTTTTTCTGCAAGCTTTGCCGCATATTTTGCCACGCGGAAGGAATGTCCTTTGGTATATTTATCTTTTAAATCGATGCAGGTTGCAAACGCCTGAATCATCTGATTTTTGAAAATCTTATTTTCCTTCTGCTTCACTATCAGCTTTCCGGTTTTACGACGGGTGTAAACCACTGCAAATACGGAAACCAGAATCACAGCAGACATAAAGAGCAGCGCCCAGAAGATACCCCTTTCATGGAGCCGCTTTTCCTTAATTAACGTCACGGAAATGGTGTTGACCTCCTTGCCCGTCATGGTGTCAATCACCGAAAAATGGAATATGTATTTTCCGCCGCTCAGATTGGTATAACTGACCGGCTGCATCTCCCGACGGGACGCGGACGCCGTCTCTTTATCAAATCCCTCCAAATAGTAACTCAGTCTCGGATTTTGAAGCGAGTAAGTAAGTGCATACGCATGTATGGTAAGACGCCTGCAATCAGAAGGAATCTGCACGGTTTCCCCATCCCGCAGCGCAATTACCTGCCCGTCTGCTTCCACAAAGGGTATGGACAGTTTTATCGCCTCATCCCCTGTCTGCTTTTCATAGATATTGATACAGCTCACGCCGCGCGAACCCGAAATATACAGCACTCCGTCCTCCGACAAATGGCTCCACGAGTTAGCCGTTGCCACGCAGGGCAGTCCGCAGCTCATATCATAAAAGAGATACTCCGGTTCCTCGTCCTGCAGCATTTGCTCGCCGCTTACCACATAGATGCCGCTACTGCTCAAAACCCAGATACCGCCGTTATTATCAAAATACAAATCAAAATTATTAGAGTATGGAAAATGAGACAGCGTATAAATCTGCCCGTCCTTCATATAGGATATGGAGTTGCTGGTAATAATCCAGTATAAGGAACGCTCAGGGTCCTTTTTCATCCGCAAAATGATTTCCGACCTCAGTCCGTCCTCCATACCCAGATTATAGACCTCTTTGCCGTCAACCACATAGATGCCGTTGCCATCACTTCCTAAGTATATCCTGCCGTCATCGTCCTCACAGATTGTCAGAATTTCTGTGTTGATGATGCCATCCACCTCATCATAGGTGTCCGTCACCTTTCCGTCTTTGATTAGACTCACCCCACCGTTGGTTGCAACCGCCATCGTACCATCCGACAGTTCAGTTACCGTGCGGACCCTGTCCGATTCCAGACCGGATTCTTTGTTGTAAATATCATAAGTGCCGTCCCCGTGATAGCAGAGTAACCCAAGTTCACTGTAACTGCACAGCCACAGATTGCCCGCGGTATCCTCTTTGATACAGCGAATCCGGATTCCTTCTAGCAATTCCGTCATCACATTTTCTTTCTGCTGATAATTTTCATCCAGCAGACGCAGGCCGGAATCCGTTCCAATATACAAATCTCCCTGATAAATACAGGTAGAATTTACTACCTCGTTCTTTAAACCCGCAATTCTGCTGATATCCGTAAAACGGTTGCTCACCAGCTTCATAACACCCTGCCTTGAGGAGACAAACCAACGGTTTCCCTCATAGTCCACCATCATCTCATCCACAGAATTGTCCATCGGAACATCCTGGAGCTCATTATACTGGCCGTTTTCGTCAAAATAACCGATTCCGTTATCCGCACAAATCCACAACTTTTCCGGTGATTCCGGATAAATCGCGTTGATATTAACCTGTGGAGACACAGAAAACGTCTGGTAATTTTCCATTCCGTCCCGCATATCGCCATATATTACCGTGGATTCTTCCGTTCCCAGATAGACAAAACCCGCTTCGTCCGGCACAGGGCAGATACAGGATATCACACCCATTCCAAGCTCCTGTCCGTTGTAAAATGCAGCAACTTTAAGTCCTTTCAGATAAAAGAAGTCGCCTTTCAAAGTACAGCCATAAACCGTACCGTCATCTGCCCGCCTTATCTCGCAGATATATTCTGTATTGATGCGGGCATCGTCTATCACATGCAGCCCGCCCTGCGTATCAATGTAAACCATCCCCTGCGTTGTTGCAAAGATAATATTGCCTTCTCCGTCCTCGGCAATGGATCTGACCGACAGGGAAGGCAGACCCTCACTTTTCCCAAAAAAGCTAAATTCACCTTCTTCATGCAGCACGATGCCGCTGTCATTTGTCCCGATCCACAACCTATCCTTCGAATCTACATACAGACTCACCACGCTTGCAATCCCCACAGAAGAATCGAAACGGTAAAAATCATTTCCATCATAGCGTATCAGCCCACTGTAACTCCCGACCCAGATAAAACCGTCCTGTGACTGCACGATGGCATTCGCCTCCGACGTCGGCAATCCGTTACTGTTGTTATACAGAACAGAAGAATAATCTCTCCCTTCCTGCCCCATTACACTTGTTCTTGGGGACGCCGCCTCGCATACTGTGCTCAGGAAGAAAAGCATGGCAAGTAACGGCAGGGTAATACGGCTTATTTTTATCAGATGTCGCATAGCGCCTCCTTGTTCTGACAGATTTCTACAAGTTCTCTAATGGTTTCATTATACTTAGTTATAATATAAAAATCAATATTCCGTTTTATACGGGGGGAATGAGGGGATGCGAGTCACGCCGGAGGCGGAGCCATATGTCCGTGCAGACTCGCTCTCGCTCGGATAAAAACACAGCGGTACTAGGCTCGAAAGAACCTCGCCAAATTCCCGTGTTTTTATACGGTGTGCCCAAAAAAAATGCTCCGGTT
>CAMWLB010000241.1 GCA_947174985.1 uncultured Lachnospiraceae bacterium
TCGTCATACGATATTCGCCTTAGTCTCGTGGGCTCGTTGATGTGTATAAGAGTCAGATATTCTTCAATCCATGGGTATTTCATATTCATTCTCCTTTCGTGTGGGGGTTTTCATACTGTTTCAGAATCTTTCTCAATGCTGTGAGCAGTTCTTCGCGAAGTTCCACCGGTTCCAAAAGCTCTGCCTGCTCGCGGAAGGTTAAAAGCCATGTGATGAGGTTTTCCTTGTTTGTGTAATCGGCGTGAAACAACAGTCTGCCGTCAGGGAGTTCGGCAAAGCAGCCTGTGCCGAATTCCTCAACCAAACGCCATTTGCATGAGGCATCGAAGAGCGCCTTTACGCGGATACCGCCGGGAAAAATCTGCTCGTCCTTTAAATCAGGCAGCGGCACCGGTCTTTTCGGAAAAGAGGTTTCCGATATTTGCAGCCCGTCCATGCGGTTTAACTTAAACAGACGGAAATCCCTGCGTTTTTTGCACCAGCCCCACACATACCAGCTTGACCAGCGGAAAATTAAGTAATACGGCTCAATGATTCTTTCGCTTTCTCCCGTTGGTGAATAGTAGAAAAAGGAAAGCTCCCGCTCATTGTCGATGGCATTTCGAATCAACTCAATTTTGGGAGCGAGAGAATCCTTGTACCACGAGGACAAATCTATCAGCACGGACTGGCTGCCCGACATAAAATCGGAGGAACCGACGGACAATTTTTCCATAAGCTGCCCGTAGCGGTTGGTTCCGTTGATGCTGTCAAGCCCCCGCAGCCCTGCAAGAATGTCCAGCATTTCTGTGTTGGTAAGCAGGGTGCGCTCTATTTTGTAATTTTCCATAATGGAAATGCCGCCGCTTGTGCCCTGCTTTGTCACGATGGGGATACCGGCTTTGCACAAATCCTCAATATCGCGGTTAATGGTTCGTCTGGAAACCTCGAACTGCTCCGCCAGATAGGGCGCCGTAACCACATCCTTTTGCAGCAGAACAGATAAAATGCCAATCAACCTGTCTATTTTCATGACTATACCTCTGCATATCGCAAGCATAGATATATTATTACCTGCATACGCTTCCGTTAAAATGATATTACTATATGAAACATGACATCTGTGTGTCGTGTTTATAGTATAACAGAAAAAAGAATTTTAGGAAATGGTAATGAAAACGTTTTCTACATCGGATTTGCGCGCCGGGTTTGACACGATTCTTTATAGATGATAGTATGAAATCAGGTCACTTTTTATGGAGGATTAGCATGATACTATTAATAGCGGGTGCATCACATACAGGGAAAACGGCTTTTGCGCAAAAGCTTCTCGAAAAATATAAATATCCCTATCTTTCCATTGACCATTTGAAAATGGGACTGATACGGAGCAACAGTACAACGCTTACACCGTTAAGTGACGAGGAAGCGCTGACAGATTATCTGTGGCCGATTGTGAAAGAAATGATTAAAACAGCGATTGAGAACAAACAGAATCTGATAGTGGAAGGCTGTTATATTCCATTTGACTGGGAAAAAAGCTTTGAGGAGGAGTATCTTCCCTATATCAAATACCGCTGTCTGGTTATGAGCGAGTCGTATATAAAAAATCACTTTCATGATATCAAGAAGTATGCCAGTACAATAGAAGAACGGCTTGATGATTCGGACTGTACAATGGAGACTTTGCTGTATGATAACGCAAAGACATTGCAAATGTGCCGGTTATATGGTGCGGATTATCTTCTGATTGAAGATTCTTATCCAATGAACATAGATTTTTAATTGTTTGTTTATGAAATTGCAGTACGCAGGGTATAAGGGTGGAAGAAAAGCATATGAATACAATCTGTCGCGATATATTCAGGGCGGTCTATGAGGAAAAATGGCTCAGCATTGAATATAAGAACGGAAAAGAGGAAATCACAAAATACTGGGTAGGAATTATCAGCATCAATCCCATCGAAAAGTCCATGAAGGTGGAAGGACTTCATCTGTCTAAATATACCACGCAGGAGTTAAAAATCTACGTTGATTCCATCTTGTCGTCGTCCGTCATCGACGGCTCTTACTTCAAAACGGATATCAGACTGAAAAACGATATTCAGCAAAATCCCATCAAATACCAATCCCTGTTTCACCATGCTGCAAATTTGAAAATACTGAATTATCTTGTGGACTGCAACAAGCTGGACACCACGCCCTATCAGACAGAGTATGCGCTGATAAGCAAGTTTGACGGGGACTGTGTGCGGGCGGGAAAATACGATTTGAGTCCGGAGCAGTTTAAGGAAATTGTAACCAATTTCCAGTATGGGGCGAAAAAAGTATTCAGCACAAGAATAAAACAGTTGGCGCTGAATGTTATGAGCGTTCACACCAGACAGGGGCTGTATGTGCTGGCATACCGCCTGCTCAGACTGGACGTGAAGCACAGGACACTCCGGCAGGAGGAAGAAATCAGCATTAACACCGAGTTTACCATAAACGGAAACAAGCAGAGCATTCGGCGGTTTCTGGATGCGGAGGACTATGCGCTGTTGGAGCATTTCGAGGAAAATGCAGAAAAAATCAAGGATAAAATCACCCAAAGCAACCGGCAGATAAGCGGCGTGGACGATATGCCGTACATGATTGCCATCGGAAGGGATATGCTGCTGGATTTACACCATGAATATGAGGCAATTCATAAGATGTACGACGAGGATAAGGTAAGTATCCCGATACATGCATTTTTTGGAAATCTGCTGAAGCCTGTTATCCGGACGAAGGATTATCCCACCGTTTTGCTGAATAAAAAAATCAATCTGGACCAGCTTCTTGCGATTCATAACGCCATAAAATACCCGCTTGCCTATATACAGGGACCGCCCGGCACTGGAAAAACCAACACCATTGTCAATACTATTATGACAGCCTTTTTCAATGAAAAAACCGTGTTGTTTGCATCCTACAATAACCACCCGATAGACGGTGTGTTTGCTACGCTCAGCAATATTCCTTACCGGGGCAGGGAAAACGTGGCGTTTCCCATTATTCGGCTGGGCAGCGACGAGAAAGTCGCGGAAGCGCTGGACTATATGAAGGAGCTGTATGAAAGGACAAAAAAGCTCAATATCTTTGACAGCACCCTAAAACGCAATAAAGACGACAGAGCTGTCAGAACGAAAAAACTGACAGAACTGTTACGCCGACATGAGGAGAAGCTGGAGCTTTTGGAAAAGAAGGAAGCCATTGAAAAGCTGATGAGGACCAACAGGCATCTTACCTTTCAGACCTCCCTGCAAGGCGTACAGCTTGCGGAAGTGAATGAAAAGCTGGCGCAAATCGGGGAAATTACGGATGAGGAAGCGCTGAAGCTGGTGCTGGAGGATGAGGAGGAGTTTAAGCAGTATTTGTATTATACCTCGGCAAAATACATACAGCGCCTGAAGGAACCGAAAAACGAGGATTTGCTGAAAATTATTTGTATGGAAGCGCAGGCCAGTGACAGTAAGGAAGCCAGAGTGAAGGCATTTAATGATTATCTGAAGAAGCCGGAGAATGTAAAGAAGTTTCAGAGGATATTTCCCATTGTGGCGACCACATCTATTTCTGCGCACAAAATCGGACAGCCGGAGACTTATTTTGACATGGTGATTATGGACGAGGCAAGCCAGGGAAATATTGCGGTTTCTCTGGTGCCGATTATCCGCGGCAGAAGCCTTATGCTGGTGGGCGACCCGCAGCAGCTCAGTCCGGTTATCCTGCTGGATGCTGCGGACAATGCAAAGCTGCGCAAGCAGTACGGTGTGACGGAAGAGTATGACTATGTGCAGAATTCCATTTACAAAACCTATCTGGCGTGCGACGCAGTGAGCGGAGAAATCCTGCTGAGCCATCATTACCGCTGCCACAGAAAGATTATAGAGTTTAACAACCGAAAATATTACAACAATAAGCTGGTGATAAAAAGCCAAAATGAAGAACCGCAGCCGCTTATTTTCACGGATATTCCGGACGACAGCACCTACTATAGGAATACTGCACCCAGAGAGGCGGAGGAAATTCTGCGGTTTGCTTTGCAGAACGCGGACAAGCGCATCGGCGTTATCACGCCCTTCGTCAACCAGAAGGATTACATCAATGATATGCTGAAAAAGAATGAAATCGGCAATGTGTCCTGCGGTACGGTGCACGCTTTTCAGGGCGATGAAAAGGATGTGATTCTCTTTTCGCTGGCGCTCACCGACAAGACGGGAACGGGCACCTATGGCTGGCTGAAGAACAACAAAGAACTTATTAACGTGGCGACCTCCCGCGCTAAAAACCAGCTTATTATTTTTTCCAGCAAAAAAGAACTGGAGCGGCTTCACACGGACGAGAGAGACGACCTCTATGAACTGGTGCAGTATGTACAAAGCAACGGCACTTCCCAGGTCACACCGCAGGTAAACGCTTCGCGTGCCCTCGGCATCAAACCCTACAGCACGGAAACGGAAGCCGCTTTCTTAACCAACCTGAACCACGCGCTTGACAATGTCCTCAACACCAACAAAAAGTGCGTTGTACAGAAAGAAGTCAGCATTGCCCATGTATTTAACAACAACACCCGCTACAACGATTTGTTCTACACGGGACGCTTCGATTTTGTAGTCTACGAGCGCGACTACCACAAAAATGAAATCCCCATCCTTGCCATCGAACTGGACGGTAGAGAGCACGCAGAGGACAGCGTTGTCATCGAGCGCGATAGGAAAAAAGCCGAGATATGCCGTGAGCACGGATTTGAACTGATACGCATCGAGAATACATATGCGAGGCGGTATAATTATATTAAGGATATCTTGATACGGTATTTTAAGGGGGTGCGGGGGTATTAAGGTATGCAGGGATATGTATTAAAAGAGGCAGATTATGTTGAGAAGGTAATGGCGGAAGACGAGCTCTGGTCGATTTTTAGTGGTATGTTTTCCGGCAGGGCAGTACATGACACCAGCTATAAGTTTGGATTTTTTAAATCTATATTGGATAGCATTTAT
>CAMWLB010000242.1 GCA_947174985.1 uncultured Lachnospiraceae bacterium
GAATACCGGCCATGCCGCCGCCTATGATGCAGACTTTTGTTTTTTCATCGCGTGACAGAGTGGGAAAAGAAGGAAGGGTAACCGTGTCGGTCCATAGTGATTTTATCATAATGTTGCTCCTGTTTTTTATCTTAAGTATTGCCTGTCGAAAGGAAAATATAAGTGCTGACGAATTTTTGGTGCAACATTTTTAGAGATATGGTACAATGGAAAGGAAATTGCAGGAAGCTTAGCCGCCGGTTCCAAACAGGCGGAAGAGAGGTTTGCTATGGATTGTAAGGAATTTGAGAAGAAAATACCGGCATTTGTGGCAAATGCATTGGATTATAAGGAATTGGACAACTTTCTTTCCCATGTGGAGGAATGCGCGGAGTGCAGAGAGGAGCTTACCATACAGGTATTGATATCAGAAGGTCTGGCGCGGTTGGAGGAAGGCAGTGCCTTTGATTTGCAGAGGGAGTTGAAGCGGCGTATGCAGGAAGCGGAAAAGAGCATACGGCTGCACCGAATGTTCCGGTATATTGGCATTACCATGGAGGTTGTCGCAGTGGCTGCGGTGATTCTGCTGGCGATTGTATTTGCATTATAGGAAAAGATGGAGATTCATATGAGTGAAAAAATCGTATTGATAGACGGGCACAGTATATTGAACAGGGCTTTTTACGGAGTGCCGGATTTGACAAATGCGGCGGGACTTCACACCAATGCAATATACGGCTTTTTAAATATTATGTTCAAGATACTGGAGGAGGAAAAGCCTGCGTATCTTGCCGTGGCGTTTGACAGGAAGGAGCCGACCTTTCGACATGAGATGTATGCGGCGTACAAGGGGACAAGAAAGCCTATGCCGGAGGAACTTAGGGAGCAGGTACCTATGATGAAGGAGCTGCTTGGCGCCATGGAGATCCAGATACTGGAGCATGCCGGATGGGAGGCGGACGATATTCTGGGAAGCCTTGCGAAGCAGTCGGAAGCGAAGGGCATGGAGGTTTCTCTGGTATCGGGCGACAGGGATCTTTTACAGATTGCTTCAAAGCATATTAAAATACGGATTCCTAAGACCAAGTTGGGAAAAACGGAGATAGAGGACTACTATGAGGATGATGTGCAGGCACGTTATCAGGTGACGCCACAGCAGTTTATAGAGTTGAAGGCGTTGATGGGAGATGCGTCGGACAATATCCCCGGCGTTCCAAAGATTGGGGAAAAGACGGCGACGGAACTGATGACAGGTTATGACTCCATTGACAATATCTATGCGCATCTGGAGGAAATTAAGAAAAAATCGGTGAAGGAAACTCTTGCGGCGAACAGGGAACTGGCGGATTTGAGCAAGCAGCTCACCACCATCAAGACGGACTGTGAACTGGATTTTTCCTATGAGAAGGCAAGGGCAGAGGGCTTTTACACCAAAGAGGCATATGCCCTGTGTAAGAAGCTGGAATTTAAAAATATTCTAAGCCGGTTTAACAACGAAGCGGCGGAGAGCACGGATTCCCTGACGGAAGGCTTTCGGACGGTGATAGCACTTGCCGATGCGCAGGCGGTTTTCAAAAAGGCGGAGTCCGCAGAGAAAGTGGGCGTCTATCTGCTGGCGGATGGCCGTGAGAAGGAAGATATCACGGGACTTGCACTTGCCATCTCAAAGGACGAGGTCTGTTTTCTCACTGTGAATGAGGAGATTACCGACGCTTACCTGCGGGAGCGTCTGGCGGCGTTATCTGCAAGTACCTGTCTTTCGGTGTTTGATATCAAGCAGTATTATTCTTTGATAGAAAAAGAACATACAGATAGTTATTTTGACATTTTAATAGCGGCGTATCTGCTGAACCCGCTAAAGAATGACTATGACACGGAAGCGATTGCAGGCGAGCATTTGGGGTGGATGCTGCCCGGGCACAAAGAGGTATTCGGAAAGGACACCCACAGGGCCGGTTATGAAAGAAATCCGGAGAAATGTGCGGAATATGCCTGCTATGAGGCTATGGCGGCGCTTGCAGCAAAGCCCGTGCTTGTGGAAAAGCTGAAAGAGGCAGGCATGTACCGGCTGATGTGTGAAATTGAGATGCCACTGTCCTTAGTCCTGTTTGACATGGAGCGGCTGGGGATGCTGGTGCGGCCCGAGGAGCTGAAGGAGTACGGGGAGCGCCTGACGGGCAGGATTGCGCAGCTCGAAGAACAGATTCATGCAGAGGCAGGAACGGATTTCAATATCAATTCGCCCAAGCAGTTAGGTGAAATTTTATTTGAAAAGCTGCAGCTTCCGGGCGGCAAAAAGACGAAAACAGGGTATTCCACGGCAGCTGAAGTGCTGGAGAAGCTGGCGCCGGAGCATAAGATTGTGCAGGATATTCTGGAGTACCGTGGGCTTACCAAGTTAAAGTCCACCTATGCAGACGGACTTTCGACTTGTATCGGGGCGGATGGCAGGATTCACTCCAGCTTTAATCAGACCATAACGGCGACCGGAAGAATCAGTTCTACGGAGCCAAACCTGCAGAATATTCCCATGCGCATGGAGCTGGGAAGACAGATTCGCAAGGTATTCGTGCCAAAGGAAGGCTTTGTCTTTACCGATGCGGATTACTCTCAGATTGAACTGCGCGTACTGGCGCACATGTCGGGAGACGAGCAGTTGATTGAAGCATACCGGACTGAGCAGGATATCCACCGTATCACGGCTTCGAAGGTGTTCCACACGCCTTTTGAAGAGGTGACGGATTTGCAGCGGCGGAATGCCAAGGCGGTCAACTTTGGCATTGTGTATGGCATCAGTTCCTTCGGTTTAAGTCAGGATTTGAGCATTACAAAAAAAGAGGCTGCAGAATATATCGAACAGTATTTTGCTACCTATCCCGGCATCAAATCTTTTTTGGACGGACTGGTAAAAAATGCGAAGGAACGCGGTTATGCCGAAACGCTTTTTGGGCGCAGGCGTCCGGTGCCGGAGCTTCATTCAGGCAATTTCATGCAGCGCTCCTTTGGTGAGAGAATAGCCATGAATTCACCGATTCAGGGAACGGCGGCGGATATCATCAAGATTGCCATGATAAAGGTGTGGCGGGCGCTTCGGGAGGAAAACTTAAAATCCCGTCTGATTCTGCAGGTGCATGACGAACTGCTGATTGAAACCGCCATCGGCGAAGAAAAAAGGGTTGCGGAAATTCTGGCAGACTGCATGAGCAGGGCAGCAGAGCTGTCCGTGGAGCTTGCTATCGACATGCATACCGGCGCAAACTGGTATGAGGCAAAATAATAACGGGGGTTTTTTATGCGGCTGATAGGCATTACCGGCGGGGTTGGAGCCGGAAAAACAGAAATACTGGATTTTATCAGACGGCACTACCGCTGCAGGATTTATCTGGCGGACGAGGTGGCGCGCCTGATACAGCAGCCGGGGCATGCGTGCTATGAGAAGATAGTGGCGCTGCTCGGAAGCGGCGTCTTAAAAGAAGATGGCAGTATAGATAGAGGAAAAATGGCGGCAAGGATTTTCGTTGACAACGAGCTGTTAAAGAAAGTAAACGCCATTGTTCATCCGGCTGTCAGGGAATATCTGGAACATGCAGTGGAGGAAGCACGCGCAGATAAAGAAACAGAACTGTTTTTTATTGAGGCGGCACTGCTGATTGAAAACGGCTATCGGGATTATGTGGATGAAATGTGGTATATCTATGCACCTGTCGGTGTCAGAAAGGAACGGCTCAGACAGAGCAGAAGCTACAGTGACGAAAAGACAGAGCAGATTATGCAAAGCCAGCTCTCGGAGGAGCGCTTCCGCCAGAACTGCGATTTTGTGATAAACAATGACGCTTCGCTTGCAGAAGCGCATGAACAGATTAAGAAAAGACTGGAGGCATACACGTGGCAGGAATAGCACATCAGGGAAAAGCGGTGTTCGGACTGGATATCGGTACCAGAAGCATAGTGGGAACGGTGGGATACAGAACAAAGGACCGTTTTGTTGTGATGGCACAAAGAATGAAGGAGCATGAAACCCGTGCTATGCTGGATGGACAGATTCATGACATCAAAAAGGTCGGGGACACCATTATTGCTGTAAAGGAAGCTTTGGAACAGGATATCGGCTTTCCTCTCACGGAGGTCTGTATTGCAGCGGCGGGCAGGGTGCTCAGAACGGTGACGACGCATGTGGATCATGATTTCCCTGAGGAAAGAGTGGTTCTGGAGGAGGACGTCTATGCACTGTCTGCCATGGGAGTGGAGCAGGCGTATGAGGAGTTTCAGAGTGGAAATGACACGGACATGAAGTTTTATTGTGTCGGCTACTCTGTCATCCGCTATTATATGAACCACTATCCAATAGGCAATCCCGAGGAGCACAAAGCAGGAAGCATAGGGGCGGATATGATTGTCACCTTTCTGCCTGAGGATGTGGTGGACGGACTTTACAAGGCCGTGGAGCACGCGGGACTGCAGGTGGCAAATCTGACACTGGAGCCCATTGCCGCCATTCAGGTGGCAATACCGGAGAAGTTCAGGATGCTGAATATTGCGCTGGTGGATGTAGGAGCCGGCACCTCTGATATTTCTATTACAAAGGATGGTGCGATTGTATCCTATGGCATGATTCCGGTTGCCGGCGACAGCCTGACGGAAGAAATCGCAAGGCATTGTCTGGTGGATTTTAATACGGCGGAACAGATAAAGCGGAGTCTGGGGGATGCGTTAAAGGGGGCAACAGGCAGAAAGGCAGGGAAAGGCGGCATTGCCTATACGGATATCATGGGGCTGGAGCAGACTATAAGCGCAGAAGAATTGTCCGCGCTGCTTGCCCCGCTCATTGAAAATATGACTCTTCCGGTGGCGGAGTGCATAAAGGAGCTGAACGGGGATAAATCGGTCAGCGCAGTTTTTGTGGTAGGCGGCGGCGGAAAGATTCCCGGGTATACGGAAAGCCTTTCTGAGAAGCTGGAGATTCTGAAGGAGAGGGTTGCGCTCAGGGGCGGCGAGGTCATGGGCTTTGTGGA